>JAJQJO010000050.1 GCA_021323495.1 Cellvibrio sp.
GATTGAGCGCTTTTTGCGGCAGGTGATGGCCTTCATCGAAGACATAGATGGTATCTTCGGGCGCCGGTAAAATCGCCCCGCCGCCGAGCGCCAGATCAGCGAGCACCAAATCGTGGTTGGTGACAATACAATCAACTGAATGCATGGAATCGCGCGCTTTAAAAAAACTGCATGCCGACACGTTGGAACAGCGGCGGCCGGTGCACTGGCGATGATCCGTGGTAATCACTTGCCATTCGTTTTGTTCCAGCGCTTGCGGCCAGGTATCGCGCTCGCCATTCCATCTATTGCCCGCAAGTGCATCCATCATCGACTGATACAGTTTAATGCCCTGCGCTGAAACGCTGGGAAACTCATCTTCGTAAAGAGCACGTGTTGGATTAGTACCGCTTTCGTATTCAGCAATTACATTATCGAGTTTGCTTAAACACAAATAGCGGCCCCGGCCTTTGGCCAGCGTGAATGAAAATGACAGGCCACTGTTGCGATGTAATTCGGGTAAATCCTTATTTACAATCTGTTCTTGCAATGCCACCGTGGCGGTAGAGACAACTAATTTTTTCCCCAGGGCTTTGGCCATAACCAGCGCAGGTAATAAATAGGCAATGGTTTTACCGGTACCGGTACCTGCCTCCACTACACAAATATGGCCGCCTGAGCGCAGGCCGCCTGCACGCTCAACAATTTCACGGTGATTTTCTTCATCCAGCACGATACTGCCCAATGTTTTGGCAATCTCGGCAATCATCAGTTTTTGGCCGTAACGGGCTTTCAAGCCCTTGTTTTCCAAAAACTGGCTATAAGCACCCTGAATTTGTTTTTTGAGCGCGTCAGTCAGCATTAGCGATTTTACTCACCACAGAGTTAGCGTAAATCCCTAACGCAATTTCACGCTGGCCGCTGGGGATATGGTTAATACGCAATTCAAACTCGGCCCTTTCGGTCCGCAATTTGGCAGGATCGTAAGGCGTGTTATCGGCACCATAATTTACCGCAGGTACTTTGCCATGTAACATTTCGTAGGCAAAACAATTGGTCGCGTGCAAAACATAATTACCCAGAATCTGGTGATCCAACGCAGTCATCAATTCATCGGTGTCAGAATAATTACCGTCAAGTACATCGCCGAACGCCAGGTGCACATTGCCTTTATTTCCCGCAATTCCCATAGCGATGCTTTTTACATCTTCGTGCTCTTCTTTCTGGTAACTGCCTTCGGTGCGCTGCAAATACAATTCGCGCGCTTTGGCGGCATCACACGGATCGAGTTCATATGAAATCGATACCGGCACTATGCGTAATTTTCGAATGTAATCAGCCAACTCTTCCGTTTTGGGTTTATTGAGCGCAATCATACCCAGAACCGCAGAATTGGTTTTATCACAACCGTCCTTTGCGCGCCCCTCGCGCTGGGCGATCCAGATACTGGAGTGTTCATTGCAAATAGAGTGATAGATATAACTCGACAAATATTTAGCTGCTTTTAATTTTTCGCGCGGGGCTTTGGCTGAACGGTTGACAATAAAACTTTTATTCAAGCGCATCAAATCTGATACAAACGGTTTGGTGAGCAGGTTGTCACCAATCGCAATGCGCAGGGTATTGCAGTCGTTGTGATAGAGGACCCAATTTACAAATGCCGGATCCATGGCGATATCGCGGTGGTTACTGATAAACAAATAGGCGGTGTGCTTATCGAGTTTTTCCAAACCGGAAACGGTGAGCGATTTGACCCGTGTGCTGATCATGCCTGCCATGTATTTTGCAACTACGCTTTGAAATCCCTTTACATCATTGATGCCAGCCAATTGCCGGGTCAGCTTCATGCGCACCAGGGGTTTTAATAACCAGCCCAACCAGCCATGCAGTGCCGGGAATTTCAGGCGGGCAATGGCATCGGCCAATTCCGGGTCAGCTAACATGCGATCTATGGTCGGGCGGACCTCATCGTCACGATAGGGCCGGATATCATTAAATTCATTCATAGCGGGAGGTCATCACTCGAAGATCAACTAAAGGTCTTAAGTCTGGCACAAGATTGAAGTCAGGATTGCCAACTTGGAAGATCGGAGCAGGCTTGGCTTACCAGCCTGAGCCAGCGAAAATAGGCGCACAAAATACCGAAAAGGATCATAAAATGCCACCAAAACCGCAGTTACCTGCCGCTAATACTCCCTGCCCTTGCGGCAGCCAAAAACCGTTGGAAAACTGCTGCCAACCCTTTATCCAGGGCACCGCCAACCCTGCGACAGCCGAGCAATTGATGCGCTCGCGCTACACCGCCCACCTGCTGCTTGCAATTGATTATCTATGGGCGACCTGGAGCCCGGAACAGCGGTTGCGCTCAAGCCAGGCCGATATCCGCGCCTGGGCGGAAAGTTGTGACTGGTTGGGCTTGCAGGTTATCGCTACCCGCCAAGGCGGTGCGAGCGACGACAAGGGCACCGTAGAGTTCATTGCGCTGTTCCGTCAACGGGGGCAAGTGCATCAACATCACGAAGTATCCCAATTCAAAAAAGTAATGGGTAAATGGTTCTATGTGGATCACCTGGCGTAAATCCTCGGGATTGATTGCGAGGAAGTGTGAACAAACCGTCGAACCGGACAAAAAACCACCACTTATACCGCGATCTATTCGACTCATCGACTGGCGCTGCTTACACTGCCTCGCTAGCCATCACCTACAAAAGAAATAAAAACGACTACACTCATCTTTAACTTTTCGATTAGCGTGCCATTAACACCGAGACTATGAAAATCCTTTTGGTTGAAGACAGTGCAACCCTCCGCTTTGCCATGCGCAATTACATTATTGATGCAGGTCACGAACCATTGATTGCCCGCAGCGGCGAAGAAGCGCTGCAACTGCTCGAAAATACACCGGTTGATATGATTATCATGGACGTGGAAATGCCGGGATTGAACGGCTTTGAAACCACCCGCTTGATCCGCGAATGGCTCGCAGGCCATTGGATTCCGATTATTTTTGTTACCGGCTTAAATGAAGATGAAAATTATCGTGAGGGAATTGAAGCCGGCGGCGATGATTATTTAATCAAGCCGGTCAGTTTTATGATCATCAAGGCGAAAATTCGCGCAATGGAGCGCATCGCCGAAATGCGTGACCAACTCAATCAGCTCAATGCTGAATTGGAGGCGCTCAGCCAACTCGACAGCCTCACCCAAATTTATAATCGCCGCACGTTCAATGAGTTTGCACTACATCAATGGGCACTGACCAAACGTCATCAACAACCGATCAGTGCATTGATGATTGATGTTGATCACTTTAAATTATTTAACGACCACTACGGCCATCCCGCCGGGGATGCTTGCTTGAAGAAAGTAACCCAGGCGATAAAAAGTTGCTTGCAGCGCAGCGCTGATATTTTGGGCCGCTACGGCGGAGAAGAATTTATTGTGCTCTTGCCCGAGACAGATGCAAAAGGCGCGATGCGTGTTGCGCAAGCCATTAGCGAAGCGCTGGAACACCTCCAGATCCGTCACGATGTATCGCCCTCCAGCAATTTTGTCACTGCCAGTATTGGTGGCGCTACCTGTTTGCGCACGACTGGCCATGATTTGGAAGAGTTGATTAAAAATGCCGACCGCGCGCTCTACAAAGCCAAACGCGCGGGGCGCAACCGCAGCTGGATCGATGAAGTTGCCACGCACAAAACCCTGCTATTGGCCGATACAGATGTGGAAGTGATTCGCCATTTTAGTGCCCATTTACAACCGCATTTCAATTTACTCACCGCTGAATCGCATAAAGAGTGTTTGGAACTGGCTGTCGATTTGCACCCGGATTTAATTTTGCTTGGCAGTAATATTGCGAGCAACGAAGCAGGTGCAGAACTGTGCAAAATATTAGCGCGCACCCCCAAAACGGCGGGCATTGCACTCGCACTGGTGAATCATGCCTGTGGCAATACCGATGTAGAGCTCGGCAAACACCTGGGGATAAAAATCTGCCTTGATAAAAGCCTGAGCGCGCCCGCGCTGTTGAATAAAATAGTTCAGTTTATTCACTAATTATTAATACAAAACCCTGCCCCAAAAAAAATCCGTTTATGTGCAACACATAAACGGATTTAAATACTGGTTTGATAAACGATTAATGCGAACGCAGCGAATTATACCAATTCACCTCACGCGAAAATTTGTCCACCTGATCCGCCACATCCAATACCAATGCAAAGAGTGCCATACGCACTAACACACCATTATCAGTCTGGCGGAAAATCGCCAGGTTGGGGTTTGCATTCAGGTCGTTATCCAACTCATTGGCGTCAGCGCGCGAGTCGCGCGGCAGCGGATGCATAATCACCGTGTTGGGTTCGCAGTATTGGGTATAAATCGATTGGTTCAAGCGGAAACGACCGCGATATTGATCGGCGTCTTCTTTGCTCGCAAAACGCTCTTCCTGAATACGGGTGGAATATGCAATATCGATATTACTGATGCTGGTATGAAGATCGTCGGTAATTGTTACCGCATGGCCAACTGCGCGCAATTCTTCAACGATGTATTCCGGCATCGCCAATTCTTTTGGCGATACCAGGGTTACATGGATATTGCTAAACACACATAAAAGCTTGCACAGGGAATGTACGGTGCGGCCATGTTTTAAATCGCCAATCATAGCGATTCGCAAACCATCAATAGTGCGATTTTTAGAGCGCAGCTCCTTGCGGATGGTGTACAAATCCAGCAGTGCCTGGGTTGGATGCTCATTGGCACCATCGCCACCATTAATCACTGGCACACGGCTACCTTCAGCAAATTCCGCCACTGATCCCGCCTGCGGATGGCGCATACAAATTACGTCGCTATACCCCGACAGCACACGCGCCGTATCAAACAGGGATTCGCCCTTGGTGAGCGATGAACTTTCAAAGCCGGTAGTTTCGCGCACATTGCCACCCAGCAAATTAAACGCCGAGCCAAAACTCACACGGGTGCGGGTACTGGGCTCAAAAAACATATTTCCTAAAATCGCCCCTTCCAGCACCCGTGTGACCTTGCGACGCAGGGCATAGGGTTCCATGGCATCGGCCACGTCAAAAATTCGCTGGATATCAGCACGTTCAAATTGTTTGATGGAGAGAATATGAGCGCCGGTAAAAATCACAGGTATTCCTTAGCGGAGACCGCTGGCCAGGAAGGCAATAGCCAAAAAGAGTGAGAGGTAAAACGGGCGTCATTTTAGCGGCAGCGGCGCCAGGTTACCAACCGGATCCGCTAAAAAATTACATTGCGTCAATGTACCGGGATCAGGCTGACCAAGGCAGTATCAGCACGGCGCTCCTTGGTGGGTAGCGAAGGCGCTAGCCGCAACAATGCCTCTTGCGCGGTAGCGCGGTAGGTCGTCAATTTGCCACCCATGACCGATAACACCCGGGGACGCAGCTCATCATCCACTGCAAACATCACCTCGCGCGGGCGCGCAAAGGCGGTTTTATCGCTCCTGGGTAAAACACGTAAACCGGCAAAGGTTTCAATCTCGCCCCCCGGAATTACCAGTTGCGGAAAGTAATGACGTAAGGTCGCCAGTAAATAATCGCGCTCTTCCGGTGAACAAACTGCTTGCGCTGGTGTGCCGGTAAACACTCGCTCGGTAGTGCCCACCAACAACCGCCCTTCCCAGGGGAGCACAAATACGGCGCGTTTATCCTGCGGTGCTTCCAGGTAAAAGTATTGGTTTAACAAAGGAGGCAAGAGAAGATGACTGCCCTGCACCAATTCAATCGACGGCGATACCAACGCGGGTTTGATGCGATTTAAGACCTCGGCCGCCCAGGGCCCAGCGCAATTGACCAGCACCCGGCAACTGATGGATTCGTGGCCTTTATCCGTTTCAATATCCACTTTGCAACATTGGCCGTTGCGCTCGGCGCCGACAAACCGCGCAGGCATCAGCAGGTCCGCCCCAAGGATAACAGCCGACTGCAGGACCGAACGGGTCAACGCGGCGTCATCGGTTTGCGCTTCGTAATAGCGGAATACGGCTTTGAGGTTTTCCTGGCGCAGCCCTGCCAGCGTCGGCCAGTGCGCGCGTCCCAATTGGGTGAAAAAGGAGTCTTTATTCAATCCCGCCAACACTGAATACAGGCTCAGCCCGGCGCGAATCGCGAGCGGCGAGCGGGTGGAATTTTCATAGAGAGGAATATGTAACGGCCGTAACTTCACCAGCTCGGGCGCCAAGCGCAATAATAACTCGCGCTCGCGCAAGCTCTCGCGCACCAGCCCGAGCTGCGCTGTCTCCAGGTAGCGCAAGCCACCGTGAATCAACTTCGATGATTTACTCGATGTACCCGCCGCCGGTGCGGTCTGTTCTACCACCAGAACTGAATATCCGGCCGCTGCCGCTGCTTGCGCGACCCCAGCCCCCTGAATCCCCGCCCCAATGACGACAATGTCGTATTTCATTTTTGTTATTCCATATGATGGACTTAGGAAGTATAGATCAGGGTTGTAAAAATGTTCGACGCGGGGAAAGGCGGCTGTTTATACCTTGGTCCTCACTTGTCCCCTCAATTCCCGGATCACGGGGCGCCGTTGCTGTGCCCCAAATTTATAACCATTGGCCCATCGCGTACTGCCATTTTTCAAAACGATTTAACAAGGGTAAATTTT
Organism: Cellvibrio sp.; assembly: GCA_021323495.1. Lineage (GTDB taxonomy): Bacteria > Pseudomonadota > Gammaproteobacteria > Pseudomonadales > Cellvibrionaceae > Cellvibrio. Next base: position 6,640 of record JAJQJO010000050.1, read on the forward strand.
CCTGCGGGATAAAAATATCCTCATCCATGACTGGCTGCCATGTTTGAGCCAGCCCTGCTGCCATACAAGCGGCACCCTGCACAGTCGCATCGGTATTGTCACTGCGATGGACGTTTGCCTGGGTCAGGTCGGCGATTTTTTGGCAGACAGCATCGGCTTTACTAAAACCCCCACTGATTATTATTTTGTTCATTAATCCAGATTGATCCATCAATTGCACATTGACCGCGATTTGAAAAATAACAGATTCAATCCAGGCAAGAATTTTTTCACAGGATGTTAAATTGTCGCTGAAGCGGGACTGTAAGTCAGTTCGCCAATAAGGTGCGCTTAAACCACCAATGGCATTCAAAAAATAGCATTCGGAAGTTGGCTTTACTCCAAGCGCTTCATTGATTTCTTGCGGTGTTATCTCCAATCCGGTTTGCTGCTGGATAAGACCGAGCGCGGCCGCAGCGCCATTCACGGTTGCCTCCCATGCGTAATATTTTTTGTCGACAGGATTTTCTGGCAGCCACAGCGGGCTTACCAGCAGCCCCTCAGGTGCATCCAGATTTTCGCTAAGGCACTGAATAAAAGCACCCGTTCCGATATTGATGTAACAGCTGTCGCGCTCCGGCAAACCACGCGCAAACAATGAGGCGCCCTGGTCGCGGGCACTGGCGGCAAATGGAATAGTGTGACCACCTAATAACAAATCACCAAAGAGACTATTGTGATATTGGCAGCGCGGTAAAACATCGCGCGGGATTTTGAAAATATCCAGTAGCGTCTGATCCCACTCATTGTGCGTTAAATTCCATAACAGGGTGCGTTGTGCGTGGCCCGGATCCACAACCGATTTTTTATCGAGCAAATGCCAAAAAATATAACTAACAATGGGACCGATGCTGAGATGGTTTTCTTGCTGGGCTTGCATCACTTTTGGATTGTGCTCCAGGCACCAACGAATTTTGGTTGCGCCGTAGTGCGGCGATAAACGCAGCCCGGTGAGGTGACGCGTTTCCTGAGGCGTGAGCGATATATTATCTAACCAAGGTTCGCCACGAATATCCTGCCAGCTCAATATCGGGCTGAGCGCAGCACCGGTTTGATTATTCCAACACACTAGCGACGAGCCCTGTCCGGCAAAACTCGCTGCTTTAATGCGGCTTATATCATCCCTGAGATGAAGATGGACTTTTTCCAGGCACGCGCGAATACCAGCGAGAATTTCTTCGGCATTTTGTTCTATATGTTCGTAGGCAGAATTTTCCCGTTTATGACGGGTAGTTGCGCAGGCGGCGGAGAAACAACAGACTTGTTCACCGATACCTGAATAGACGGCAACACGGGTGCTTTGACCACCCTGGTCAATGGCGAGATAAAGATTATCCTGGGACATGGCACTTGCTCTTGTTTGTTATGGGCAAGTGTAGCGAGGAATTGCCAGCCAGGCACAAAGGAGAACGCGGGATAATAGCTGGCGTATTCTGGAGGGTGTGCACTCCCAAGCGAAGCTTGGGAATAAGAAAACAAGAGGCAAGCGAAGCTTGGGAATAAGAAAACAAGAGGCAAGCGAAGCTTGGGAATAAAGAAAACAAGGCAAGCGAAGCTTGGGAACCAGACCAACAGTGAAATCTATTCCCCCAGATTAGGATTGGGAATAAATCCACCGTAGGGGAATTGGGCGATTTTGTCACTACCGCCACCTTTGATTTCACTGATTTTGGCGGGGCCTTCTTTTTCTACTTCGTCGATACGCACTATAGAGTGCATCGGAATATAGGAACGTTTTACACCAGCGAATTCTGTTTTCAATTTTTCTTCGGCGGGATCAATCAATAAACCGCTGCGCTCACCAAATACAAATTCTTCAATTTCGATGAAACCATACATTTCGCTTTGGTAAATCGCAGAGCAAAACACTTCGTAAACCTGACCCTGGTTGAGGAATATCACTTTGTATACGGGTTTAACGGCCATAATTCTCTCTTGGGAAATTACACGATAAAAGCTTGGACAAGGAATATGAACGCACCTTGCAAAAGGGCGCGCAGGATACCACATGTTTTCCCTATTCACGCCCCACCTGATTACTTTTCATACGACACATTTAGTCGATTGGGTTATTAGTAGCTTAACTTGCTACGTATTAGCCCGGCAAAACCGGTCGAGGCACTGTTTTTCGTTAGAAACGAGGGTTATCTTGAGGCGGGATGCAGCCCCGTTAACCCGAGCGAGGGATTAACCGTTATACTGCGCGCCCTTTTTTACATTCCCCTGGTCGATCTATCTATGAACTTTGCCTCCCTCGGCCTCGCCCCGGAATTGCTCCATGCCATTAAGGTCATTGGCTTTAAGACCCTGACACCGATCCAGCAGGAGGCAATCCCCGCCGCCCGCCGTGGCATAGACTTGCTTGCTACCGCCCAGACCGGCACAGGCAAAACCGCTGCCTACAGCCTGCCGGTATTGCAGCAAATGCTGGAAAAAACCAAACATACCGAGGCAGGATTTGTACGCACCCTGATCCTCGCACCCACACGTGAACTGGTGCAGCAGATTGCCGAGGCGATGCAACAATTTGCGCAGTTCACTCCCTTTAAAATCACTACTGTCTATGGCGGGGTGAAACTTACTGGCCAAGCCAACAAACTGCGCGCCGGTGTTGATATCCTGGTGGCGACCCCGGGCCGATTAATGGAGCACGCCAAGCTCGGCAATATCAATCTGGCTAAAGTAGAATTCGCCATACTGGATGAAGCGGACCGCATGATGGATATGGGCTTTGTGACCGATATGCACGCGATCCTCACCAGTATCGTGCGCAAACACCAGACCATGTTCTTTTCCGCAACCAGTTCACCACTGGTAACCAACCTCGCCAAGCAAGCGATGAACCGCCCTACCCTGATTTCCATCTCCAAGCGCAACTCAGTCGCGGAAACGGTTGACCATGTCCTTTATCCGGTGGATAGCGGCCGCAAATATGAACTCTTCATCCACTTGCTGCGCGAGCAAAACTGGTATCAGGTAATGGTCTTTAGCAGCACCCGCGAAGAAGCCGAGAATTTGTACAAGGCGCTCAAAGACGACAAGGTAGATGCCGCTGTTATCCACAGTGAAAAAACCCAGGGATCGCGTAAACGTGCACTCCAGGATTTCAAGGACAGCAAACTGCAAGTATTGGTAGCGACTGAAGTAGCCGCGCGCGGATTGGATATCCAGGGGCTGGATTATGTGGTGAACCTCGACTTGCCTTTCTTTACCGAAGATTATGTCCACCGCGTAGGTCGCACCGGTCGCGCAGGTAAAAAAGGCACCGCGATTTCGCTGGTGACACCCGCAGAAGAACACAAGATATCGCTGATCGAAGAAGTGATAGGGACCAAAATCAAACGCGAAAAAATCAAAGGCTTCGAGGCGACAGAACAAGTCGTCAAAGTAGTTAGCAAACCCAAAAGCGGCTTGTTGAAATTGGCTGGTAAACCTGCGGGCCGATCCAAAGCAGGCGATCCTAAAAAATCGGGATTTGCCAAACCGGGAACGCCCAAATCTGGCAGAAGTACTGGCACAACCAAAGCAGCGAGCAAACCGGCGAGCAAACCCAAACGTGCGGGCTCCAAAGATGCACGCCCCGCCAGTAGCCTGGGTAAATCGACACGCCCGAAAAAGAAATAGAGCCGTAGAATTGTGGCCATAAAAAAGCCGCTTCCGGGGTGCCGGAAGCGGCTTTTTAACTATTGACCTGAGCGATTAATCATTCAGGTCTTCGTCATCATCAATACTGTCATCGCCTTCTTCACGCGGCTTGCGGATACCATGGACTGCTAAAATCTCAATGTAAAAGCTATCCCCACCTGCGAGAGCAACCTCATCCATCTTTTTGGTTATTTCCCCCAGGCGTACTGCCTCGGCAACATCTGCCGTCACCCCAAATTTGCACTCGAAGGCCCAGTAATCAACACCGTTCGGCAGGGTTTTGCGGCGTTCACGTTTTACATATTTGCGCACTTCATGCTTGATAGCTTCCAATAATCGATCAGGATGTTTACCTTCAACATGGAGTTTGAACGTCTTTTTCATGGCTTACCTATAAGAATTTGAATCGGGAACAGCTGTAATCAAGCTGGAACGCGGGCGCGCATAGTAACACGGCCAGGCTCAGCCGCGCTGGCGATATACATAATCAGGCGCACGGTAAATTAACCACAGCCCTGCTCCGATTACCGCAGCTGTGGCGCCCATATCCATCCAAGTGTGATAACCCAGGTAGAACATCAACTCGCCATAAGCCAGCAAACTGGTTACCAGCAGTATCCACACCAAGCGGACATGCAATCCAACCCCGATAAATAACGCCAACGCAAGGGCTGCTGCGGTGTGGGTGGAATAATCCAATCCCAGTGCTGGCCACCTATGCCAACGGTTATCGGCAAACATCAAGCCATACACCAATAGCGCCGAGGCGAGCAAACGCAACCAAAACCAGCGCTGGCCACCTACCGCCCGGGCAATCGCTACGCCCAGCGCAATCATTAATAACAGCGGCGTATAGGTATCGGCGATCTGGTCGAGGATTGCGTTCATGGCTTACTGACTCCGTAGTGATAAAAACCGCCGCAGGCTAATTCATTGATCGCCGCATGCCAAGGCCTTTTCTATAGGCTTTACCCCATAAGATAGCTATAATGCGCGCCTTCTTTTCTGCGTGCTTTTTGATCAACAGGTCAATCAGCAATACGCATAAGTCAGCGTCACTCCAAGCAGGTAGTAGTTCAATGTCCACCACAGAAGCGCCTATCAAAAAGCTCTACATCAAAACCCATGGTTGCCAGATGAATGAATACGATTCGTCACGCATGAAGGATTTGCTGGGCGAGTCGCACAATATGGTGCCAACTGAAGACCCGGAAGACGCGGATGTCATCCTCATCAATACTTGTTCCATCCGGGAGAAAGCGCAGGAGCGCCTGTTCCATGAGCTCGGCCGCTGGAAAAAACTCAAGAAAAAGAACCCTGATCTGGTAATTGGTGTGGGCGGTTGTGTGGCCAGCCAGGAAGGTGCCGCTATCGCTAAACGTGCCCCCTATGTCGATTTGATTTTTGGCCCGCAAACGCTGCATCGCCTGCCGGAAATGATGGAAACCAAGAAAAACAACGGCGTGGTGGTGGTCGATGTCAGCTTCCCCGAAATTGAAAAATTTGACCGTTTGCCACAACCGGACGCGGACGGGGTGAGTGCCTTTGTATCGATTATGGAAGGCTGCTCCAAGTACTGTACCTTTTGCGTTGTACCCTATACGCGGGGGGAAGAAGTAAGCCGTCCGGTAGCTGACGTAATGGCAGAAATACTGCACCTGGCAAAGCAAGGCGTGCGTGAAGTGAACCTGTTAGGCCAAAACGTAAACGCTTATCGCGGCGCAACCGCCGATGGTACCGTAATTGATTTGGCGGAGCTGATTACTTATGTGGCCGCAATTGATGGCATCGACCGTATCCGCTTCACCACTTCCCATCCAGTTGAATTTACCGATGCGTTGATCGAAGTGTACAACCAGGTGCCTGAACTGGTGAGTCATTTGCACCTCCCTGTGCAGAGCGGCTCAGATCGCATCCTGATGGCGATGAAGCGCGGCCATACAGTACTCGAATACAAATCCAAACTGCGCCGCATCAAAAAGAATCGCCCGAATATCAGCTTCTCTTCTGATTTTATTATTGGCTTCCCCGGCGAGACCGATGCAGACTTTGAAGCTACGATGAAATTGATCCAGGACATGGATTTCGATACATCCTATAGCTTCATCTACAGCGCCCGCCCGGGCACTCCGGCAGCAGACTTCCCTGATGACACACCCGAAGAAGTTAAAAAACATCGACTTGCCATTTTACAAGACCGCTTGATCCAACAAGCCTTGGCAATTAGTCGCCGCATGGTAGGCAATACCGAGCGTATTCTGGTGACCGGCTATTCCAAAAAAGATCCGGG
>JAJQJO010000051.1 GCA_021323495.1 Cellvibrio sp.
TATCGCATTATTTCCGGTTACTGGCACAACTTTAATAATGGTTCGGGGGTGATTCCACTCGATCAGGTTTCCAATGCCTTCGATGCTATTAACATTTCATTTGCCGAACCAACGGGCAGGGCGCCAGGTGAAATAGGATTCGTGTTGGATCCGGCGTTTGATCTTGCCGCGTTTAAAGCTGCCATCAAAGCCAAACAGGCTGCGGGTAAAAAAATCATCATCAGTATTGGCGGTGCCAATGGTCAGGTGCAATTACCAACGGCGACGGCGCGCGCGACTTTTGTTAACTCTATGAAAGCGATTATCGATGAATATGGGTTTGATGGTTTGGATGTAGATTTCGAAGGTCACTCGTTATTTTTAAATTCGGGCGATAATGATTTCCGCAATCCAACCACGCCAGTGATCGTGAATTTAATTGGTGCGTTGCAAGATTTGACCAATCACTACGGCGATAAATTTGTACTCACCATGGCTCCGGAAACTTTCTTTGTGCAGTTGGGGTACAGTTTTTACGGCGGCACTTGTTCCAGTTGTGATACCCGTGCTGGCGCTTATCTGCCGGTGATCTACGCACTGCGCGATAAGCTCGATTGGCTGCAAGTGCAGAACTACAACTCGGGCGCGATTATGGGCACCGACAATAAATATCACACCATGGGTGGGGCTGATTTCCATGTCGCCATGATTGATATGCTGTTGACTGGCTTTAAAGTGGCGGGCACCAATTTAACGTTTCCGGCACTGCGACAGGACCAGGTATTGATTGGCTTGCCTGCGAATGTAAATGCAGGTGGTGGTTTCACCAGTGTTGTAGATGTGCAGGCGGCGATGAATTGTTTGATCAAAGCGCAGGGTTGTTCAACTTATCAACCTGCTGCCGCATGGACTAATTTGCGCGGTTTGATGACCTGGTCGATCAACTGGGATAAATACAATAACTACGAGTTCTCTACCCGGCATCGCCAGTATTTGGATCAGCTACCCTAACGATTTAGTTGTGGTTGTAATTGACGTTAATAAAATAGTCACAGCAATAAAAAAACGGATAGAAAATGGGGCGCAAACTGCGCCCCATTTTTTTAAACGTTGGATTGGCAATTAATGCCAGGATTCAGCGGTTATTCACAGGCTTGGTCAATAACTTGTTGCGTTGTTTCACGCTGTTGGGCTTTATCTTCTTCATTAAGGTAAACAAAAACACCTTCAGCATTCTTGGTCCTGATACGAGAAACAGAGTTCAACATCGCCAGATTTTCTTTCGCCTGGGCGCAGCGTTCCGGGTCTTTCAGATATTCTTGCTGATTGGCCGCAGCAGACTCAGCTGTTGTTTTGGGTTGCGCTGCTGCCGTTTGCGCTGGTGTTGGATCGCTATGGCCAGTTCGGGTTTTCACTAGTGTGGCTTTCACATCTTTCGGTGGATGTTCGCCAAAATGAACTACACCCTTGGCGTCGGTCCAGGTATACACTTTTTCGGCCAGCACGGCCTGGCTGATAACCGCTCCTAAAAACAACAACCCGATTAAACGTAAGTGCTTCATGGTTTTACCTTTTTTCCGAAGTTTCTGCGCCAACTATAGACCTTAAACCGACCGAGCGAAACTGCGAAGCGCAAATCTGTGAGCCTGCGCAAGCTGGAGCTGGATTATTGAATTACAGCGGGCAATTTTGATTTCTCACGCTTTAATCGATTAAAAAATCTGCAAATCGACGTTAATTTCTTGACTTTAAAACATATCTTGCGAAAATTGCCAGTCCTCCAGATGGCTGGCAGATGACCGATAAGCTCGGGTACTCATCTGCTTCCCGCCAAGTCACCCTCTTGACGAACCATCTGTTGGTGATGCCCCTACCAGTGCATCGCCTTAGAAAGCCGCTGTTTACCTGCACGGTTTTCGCTGATCCGATCCTGACCTTGCCGGGTTTTGATCGTGGATCATTCACGGTGTTGGCCTGCCCTAAGTGCCGATGCTTTCCTGTGTGATCTTTGCCCCGTAATTATTGGCTGTAGCAGCTGTTGGCAAAAGACACACGCGCATATGCGATTCATATCCTAAAAGGGGAATTATTGTGGAAATGCTTTCAGGCGGAGATATGCTCATCCGCGCCCTGAAAGACGAAGGCGTAGAATTCGTTTTCGGCTATCCGGGCGGCGCTGCGCTGCATATTTATGACGCCATCTTCCGTCAATCTGACGTTAAACACATTCTTGTTCGCCACGAACAAGCAGCTACCCATGCTGCCGATGGTTACGCGCGTGCGACTGGCAAAGTAGGTACTGTGCTGGTTACTTCGGGTCCGGGCGCGACCAATGCCATTACCGGCATTGCGACGGCCTATATGGATTCCATTCCGATGGTGGTGATTTCCGGCCAGGTGCAAAGCCACCTGATCGGCGAGGACGCCTTCCAGGAAACTGACATGGTGGGGATTTCCCGCCCGATCGTGAAGCACAGCTTTATGATCAAACACGCCAGCGAAATTCCGGAAATCGTGAAAAAGGCATACTACATCGCGGCGACCGGTCGCCCCGGCCCCGTGGTTATCGATGTACCTAAAGATTTGACACATCCTGCGTACACCTTCCCTTATGAATATCCCGAGAAGGTAAAGTTGCGCTCCTACACTCCGGCGACTCGCGGGCACTCGGGCCAGATTAAAAAAGCGGTGCAATTGCTGCTCGGCGCCAAGCGCCCGATCATCTATTCCGGCGGTGGAGTAGTCCAGGGCAATGCCTCACATTTGCTGAAAGAGTTGGTGGATCTGCTCAATTATCCAGTGACCAATACCCTGATGGGCTTGGGTGCTTATCCTGGTACCGGCAAAAATTTCCTCGGTATGTTGGGCATGCATGGCACTTACGAAGCCAATACCGCCATGCATCACAGCGATGTAATTCTTGCAGTGGGCGCGCGTTTTGATGACCGCGTCACCAATACAGTGAGTAAATTCTGTCCCAACGCCAAAATTATCCATATCGATATTGATCCTGCATCAATTTCCAAAACCGTCACCGCCGATGTACCTATCGTGGGTGCGGTTGATAGTGTGCTGGGCGAAATGCTGGCACTGATTAAAGATTCGGATGAAAAACCCGATGCAGAAGCACTTGCATCCTGGTGGGGACAAATCAACGACTGGCGTGAACGTCATGGGATTTACACCCAAAACCGTTTTGATACTTCCAGCGATAAAATCAAACCGCAAGAAGTTATCCAGGCGATTTGGGAGGTGACCAAAGGTGATGCTTATGTCACCTCCGATGTAGGTCAGCACCAAATGTTTGCCGCGCAATATTATTTGTTCGACAAGCCGCGCCGTTGGATCAACTCCGGTGGTCTCGGCACTATGGGCTTTGGTTTGCCTGCGGCGATGGGCGTGCAAATGGCGGATCGCGATGCGACCGTTGTGTGTGTAACGGGTGAAGGTTCAATCCAGATGTGTATCCAGGAATTGTCCACCTGCACCCAATATCACCTGCCAGTAAAAGTAATTTGTTTGAACAACCAGGCGCTCGGCATGGTTCGCCAATGGCAAGACATGCAGTACTCCAGCCGCTACGCCGAAAGTTTGTATGAAGACTCATTGCCGGACTTCGTAAAATTGGCCGAAGCTTACGGACATGTTGGTATTCGTGTTACCAAAAAAGAAGAGCTGAAAGCCAAATTAGCGGAGTGTTTTGCACTGAAAGACCGTGTGGTATTTATGGATATCATGGTCGATCAATCCGAACACGTTTATCCAATGCACGTTGCGCCCAATGGTTCCATGCGCGATATGTTGTTAAGCAAAACGGAGCGCACCTAATATGAGACGCATTATTTCTGTATTAGTTGAAAACGCACCCGGTGCTTTATCCCGCGTTGTTGGGTTGTTTTCCCAGCGCGGCTATAACATTGAAAGCCTGACCGTTGCACCAACGGAGGATGAAACCCTCTCGCGCTTGACGCTGACCACACTAGGCGATGATCACAAAATCGAGCAAATCACCAAACACCTCAATAAATTAATTGATGTGGTTAAGCTGGTAGATTTGACCGAAGGTTCGCATATCGAACGCGAACTCATGCTGATCAAAGTCAAAGCCTCAGGTGCACAGCGCGCAGAAGTAAAGCGCTGCGTGGATATTTTCCGTGGTCAAATCGTGGATGTCACCAGCACGCTCTACACCATCCAAATCACCGGCGCGAGCGATAAGCTCGATGCATTTTTGCAAGCCGTCGGTGATGCTTCTATCATCGAAGTTGTACGCACCGGTGTGTGTGGGATTTCGCGTGGTGAGAAAGTGTTGAGTTTGTAAGTTACCAGGCGTGCTGGATTGATAGGCGCGTTATGATAAAAGGCCGATACTCCTGTGAGCATCGGCCTTTTGTTATTGATGATGCCAAAAAAGGGTGCTGTATCAAATGCGCGAATTTATATTAAATTGCAATCTATTCGAAATCGCAGGCGTTGGCCTCGCTTTTTTCGGCGGAATTTATTTATTGTTTGGTGCATTGAACCTGATGCTCACCCAGCAATTGCTGCCGCGCTTACATATTGGCTGCCAGCTCGATCCTCGCCCGTTGGGTGATGGGCAGTTGCGGCGGGAGTTGTTGTTGTCTGCAAGCTCGATTGGCATTTTTGGGGTGGGGATGATTTTTCCTTGGGGATTGCTGCAACTGGGCTGGGCTGAGTTGGCGGTAAATCCTTCCGGGTTGCAAATCCTGTTAGAAATTTTTGTGTTGATCGTCTGGAATGAAATCCATTTTTATATCAATCATTGGTTGCTGCACACACGATGGTTGCGCCGTTTTCATTTGCCGCATCATCGCTCGGTAGTGACGACCCCTTGGTCAACCTATGCATTTCACCCAGTTGAGGCGATGATGTTGGGGAATGTAATTTTATTGCCCATGATGGTGCACGATTTCAGTGTCTATGCGCTTTTCTCCGTGCCCTTGTTTAGTTTGTTGTTCAACAGTATTGGTCATTCGAATTTTGATTTTAATCCTCGTTCGCCGCGCGTTATTTTTAATGGTGCGCGTCGCCATCATTTGCATCATGCTTGTTTTAACGGTAATTACGGATTTATGTTTCCGTTTATGGACTGGATTTTTAAAACCACCTTGCCTGTCGATGCTGCGGATAAACAAATCAATCGCTGGCGGGTGCGCTAGGTATCATGCGCTACTGGCGTGACTGGCAGAGCATTGTGTATCTACTGGCGTTGCCCTTGCTGGTTGTCTGGCAGTGGCAGGATGGATTTAGCTGGCCTTTATATTCGCTGGAATTATTTCTGACACTGGGGGTGGGCGTGATCCATCACAATCATACCCACTTGCGCATTTGGAAATTGCGCCGTTTAAACCGATTCACTGATTTATGGATTACGCTTCTGCAAGGTCACCCCACATTTGTATTTTATCCTGCGCACATTCGCAACCATCATCGCTACCATCACGGCGAGCAGGATTTAACGCGCACCTATCGTTTTGATATTCCCGGTGCGCGCGGTGATACTAATCATCTGCTGGGTTATTTGCTGCATCCGCTTCAGGCAATTTCTGTGCTGTATCCGGAATTTGTCATTTATTTGAAGCGTCGCTATCGATTTCAGCGCCGGTATTTTTATTATTGTATGTTGCAGTACCTGTTGGTTAGCTGCTTGTGGATATCCTTAGCTGCAATCGATTGGCAAAAATGGTTGGTATTGGTGCTCGTTCCCCAGCTGTGTGGTTTGCACTGGTTGTTGGCGACTAATTATTTGCAGCACGCCCATGCGGATGGCTGCGGTAGCAGTTTACAGTTCGCGCGTAACTTTTATGGTTGGGTAAATCCCTTGCTGTTTAATATTGGTCTCCATACGGCACATCACCTGCATCCGCGTGCCCATTGGTCACTGTTGCCGTCGCTGGCCGAACGCTATGTGGCGCAGGTGAATCCGGCGTTAAATGAAAAAGGTTTGCTACGTTATATGTTGCGCACTTATTTGTTAGGTTCTTTGCATTCCCGCTGGCGCAGCCGCTCGCTTCACAACCAGGACTAATCTATGCCTACTCGTTTTAACCGTGTTTATATCCAGTCCGCCGGTTACCATTTGCCGGGCGCGCCGGTAGATAATCAGGCGATGGATGATTTTATTGCGCCGCTAAACCGTATCTCATTGCGCATTAAAAATAAAATCCTGGCGGAGAATGGAATCCAAACCCGTCATTACGCCATCGATAAAAATGGCGAGACAAACATCTCGCACACCAAGCTGGCGGCTAACGCGATTCATGACTGCCTTGCGCGCGCCAATGCAACGCTGAACGATGTCAGTCTGCTTGCGGTGGGTTCATCGGGCAGTGATGCGTTAATTCCCGGTTTTGCGGCGATGGTGCAAGGTGAGTTGGGCGCACCGCCTATGGAAACTTTATCGAGCCTTGGCGTTTGCGCAGCAGGAATTTCTGCAATTGAGTTTGCGGCGCAATCGATTGAACTCGGCGCCCATCAACAAGCATTGGTAGCTGCTGCGGAAATGCCATCGCGTATTTTCAAAAAAAGCCGTTTTGCACCGCGTGGTTACACCAGTGATTTTGATGCGCACTTCCTGCGTTGGATGTTATCGGACGGTGCCGGTGCATTGCTGCTTACCGATAAGCCTATCGCCAATAATAATGTACGGATAAAAATAAACTGGGTTCACCAAAAAAGTTTTGCCGGTGATTATCCAGTCTGTATGCAGTTGGGGTTGACAGAGGATCGTAGTAAATCTTTCCTTGATTTCCCTTCGTCCGGTGAAGCGGAGGCGGCTGGGGCGTTATCCTTGCGACAGGATATTCGCCTGTTACCACACCTGTTTGATGTGAGTATTCACGAGTACGTTAAACTGGTGCACGACGACTGGATAACATCAAACGAAATAGATCACTTTCTTTGTCACTATTCTTCAGCGCGTTTTATTCCGGTGGTGGAAGAGTTGTTGGATAAAGCCGGGCTAACCATTCCACGCGAGCGCTGGTACAGCAATCTAACCACGCGCGGTAATACCGGCTCCGCATCGATTTTTATTATGCTCGCGGAATTTTTAGATACGCATGATGTAAAAGCCGGTGAAAAAATATTCTGTTTTATTCCTGAGTCTGGCCGCATGACCGCCGCTTATATGCTGTTAGAAGTGGAGGATGCAAGTGCTTCGCTAAACGCATCTGCACCTATATTAAAGGAGGAGCCAGCAGCGATTATTGCGCCGCCCCATGACCCGCAAACCGCTCCGGTACATCTGCATGATCTATTAACCAGATTGGCGGGCATCTGGCATGAGTATCGCTCACAAGTTTGGCGAAGTCCGGTAATTCATAAGTTGGTCAGCCAGCAATTTACACTGGACGATTATCGTAATTGGACATCCCAGTGGGTTCCGCAAGTGCGTGAAGGCAGCAAATGGATGCGCGCAGCGGTGACCTCGCTAACCGGTGTATATGTGGACCTTGCCAGGTTGATTGAAGCCCATGCAGGCGAAGAGCAAAATGATTTCAAAATATTGTATGAAGATTATTGTGCAGCAGGTGGAGCTGAGCCGCTGGATAATTTGCGCCGCAATCCAGGTGGTGAAGCCTTGAATAGTTATTTGCATTCACTCGCGGCAACTGCCAATCCAATTGGTTTATTGGGTGCTATTTATATCATTGAAGGAACCGGTCAGCGCATAGTCCCTGCGCTTTTACCTATGCTGCGTAGACAGGTGAATTTGCCTGCAAGCGCATTTCGCTTTTTGGAATACCACGGTGCTAATGATGAGCACCATCTTGCGCGGTGGTTGGCTGCAGTTGAATTGGTATTGGTAATTGAGCCGCGTGCCGCACATAGCATTATCGCCACCGCCAAGCGTGCGGCGCAGCTGTACCTTATGCAGTTTGAACACATTATCGAGAGTTAAGTAATGGATAATACCCCGAAGTTTTTGCAATCTGAGTTTGATCCGCGCGATCCCAATCCGTGGCTTGCACTTTATCTGGATCAAAGCACGCCATTGCCTGATCACGTAAAGAAAGCCTGGCTGGCCGATTCGGAAACACCATCGCGCCAATTTTTATTGCCGTTTGTGCGGCCATTGGCGCGCACATTAATTGTATTAATCCAGATTGTAAAAGTCGTTGTTCCGCGCAATTGGGCGGCGTCAAAACTGTTGCATTGGATTCTCGCGACCGGTTTAAAATATTGCGTGCGCCCGGAAGCAAATTGGTTGGTGTTACGCCATTTCCATATGGGGGCGCAAATTCTGGAATTTATTGCTGCCAACGCGCCAGTCAATGTAGAAACATCTCCGTTAAAGCCGATGGGCCTGGATGAGTTAAAAGATGAATTGTTTTTAAAACATGATTTAAACCTATTCAACTTTGTCATTCGCCTGGGTAAAGCACTGCGTGATGCCAATCAAAAACTGGCTCCGGTGGTAAAACCGGATTTCAGTATGATTTTCGAGCCGGAAGTCAGGTTGGAATCCATGCCGCGTGGAATGCTAAATGGCATAGATTTGCAAACAGCCATTGAAATGTTTACGCCAACTTATCAATTATTTCTTACCGATAATGATTTCTGGCGCGCATCCAACTCCTTACAATTGGATGAAACTATCGGCCTATATGTGGCGACCATTTTAAATTCACCACAGCATTTGGTGCTGCTAAATAATAAGCATCCATTGGTGCCAATGAGTACTTTGCGCGCGGGCTATCGATTGGTGTTGCATGGGCTCTCAACCGAAATGTTGCACGCATTGTTGATGGATTTAAAAAAGGCGCAGGCTGACCAGCATGCGCCGCAGTACAGTGTCAATCAATCCACGTCAGTTGTGGATGCAAATGAGTCTGATGACCAATGAGCGATATTTTCTCGGCAATCGACTTCTCTGCTCCCTCGCATGAAGTTGCGCCGCAATTAATCGGTGCACAATTTTTTGTAAATGGAGTAGGAGGCATTATTGTAGAGGTAGAGGCCTATGATCAGTCTGAGCCTGCGTCCCACACATTTTCTGGCCCCAGCGTGCGCAATGCCTCGATGTTTGGTACGCCCGGGCGTGCTTATGTTTATCGCTCCTATGGCATTCACTGGTGCTTGAATTTTGTCTGCTCACCTGAAGGTCATGGTGCTGGAGTCTTAATTCGCGCCATCGAACCGACGCAGGGATTGGAAGTCATGCGTGAGCGTCGTGGTGTGGAAGCGGAACGGTTGCTTTGCTCCGGCCCGGGCCGTGTAGGGCAGGCACTGGAAATTGTGCATGCCTTTAATGGTCGATCCCTTGCACGAAAACCGTTTAAATTATTGCCCGCTATTGCACCGGTCGACCTGGTCCAGGGGCCGCGCATCGGCATTTCCAAAGCGATGGATTTGCAGTGGCGATTTGGGTTGGCGGGTTCGCCTTTTTTGAGTAAGCCGTTTCGTTAAATTTTTTTCTGTGGCTCTTTTAATTGGGTCCAAAACGAATTGACGATTGGGCTTTTCAGGCGTTTTTCCATTACGCAGATCCCTGTGTCGTAAGGCCCTAAATCCGGCTGTGGATTAAATCTTTTTACTTTGTCGGCGAGCGGGCTGTTATCCACTACGATTTGTGGCGCGACACCTACACCAAATCCCAAGCTCACCATGCTCACAATCGCCTCGTTCCCTTTTACTTCCGCATAAATGTTTGGCTTGATGCCAAGCGAATTAAACCAGCGATCCAGTCGCTCGCGCGCCAGGCCTTCTTCCGGGATGATCACTGGAATTTCTTCCCAGCTTTTTTCCTGCCAATCTTCGTTATTGGCGGTTATAAAAATCAATGGTGAGCTGTTGATAGGTTTGAAACTGACACCGGCGGGTAATTTGTCCGGCTTGGCGGCGATGGCAATATCTTCCTCGCCCGCGAGGATTCGCTCGATGGATTGCGCGGGATCGCCAGTGTGTAACTTGATGGCAATGCCGGGATGTTTAACCCGGAATTCGGTGAGGATTTCATACAGGAAGCTGTAGCTGGCGGTGACCGAGCAGTAGATGCTGAGTTGTCCGCGTAATTGATCGGCCTGCTCCAATAGTGATTCCTGATAGGTCTCCCACTGTTGGATCACTTCTTTGGCAAAACGTAAAAATTGCTCACCTTCATGGGTGAGGATGACCGAGCGGTTATCGCGCATAAACAAGTTTACGCCCAGGTCATCTTCAAGCTGCTTGATATTACGGCTTGAAGTGGACGGGCTTACATGGCTGGTATTGGCGGCTCGGCCAAAATGCAAGGTATTGGCAAGGTTGCAAAAGAGGCGAAGTTTGGTGATATCCATAGCAAGCGCTCTGCGAAATAACCATGTTGCAAAAAATGAAATATTGAATTGCGAATATATCATTTTACGCCACACAAGTGTTTCTTTACACTGGAGGCCTTTTATTCAAGCTGCCTTTGTTACTCATTGTCAGGCGGCAATTACCCCAGCAGGAGTCTGTTATGCACGTTTATTACGATAAAGATGCCGATCTTTCTATCATCCAAGGCAAGAAAGTAGCCATCATTGGTTACGGTTCACAAGGTCACGCGCACGCGTGCAACCTGAAGGATTCTGGCGTTGATGTTGTTGTTGGTCTGCGCACTGGCTCTGCAACCGTTAAGAAAGCAGAAGCTCATGGTTTGAAAGTGACTGACGTTGCTTCTGCTGTTAAGTCTGCTGACGTAGTCATGATCCTGACTCCGGACGAGTTCCAATCAAAACTCTATAAAGAAGAGATCGAGCCAAACATCAAGCAAGGCGCTACCTTGGCTTTCGCTCACGGTTTTGCGATCCACTACAACCAGGTAGTTCCACGCAAAGATTTGGACGTGATCATGATCGCTCCAAAAGCACCAGGTCACACTGTGCGCTCTGAATTTGTTCGTGGCGGCGGCGTACCTGACCTGATCGCGATTTTCCAAAACGCATCAGGTAAAGCGAAAGATACTGCTCTGTCATACGCATCAGGCGTAGGCGGCGGTCGTACCGGTATTATCGAAACCACTTTCAAAGACGAAACTGAAACCGACCTGTTCGGTGAGCAGGCTGTTCTTTGTGGCGGCGCTGTTGAATTGGTGAAAATGGGTTACGAAACTCTGGTTGAAGCTGGTTACGAGCCAGAAATGGCTTACTTTGAGTGTCTGCATGAGCTGAAGTTGATTGTTGATCTGATGTTCGAAGGCGGTATCGCCAACATGAATTATTCAATTTCTAACAACGCTGAATACGGTGAGTACGTGACCGGCCCGAAAGTGATCAACGAAGAGTCGCGCAAAGCTATGCGTCAAGCATTGAAAGATATCCAAACTGGTGAGTACGCCAAGAAGTTCATCCTTGAAGGTGCAACTAATTACTCTTCTATGACTGCTGCCCGTCGCAACAACGCGGCACATGGTATCGAAGTTGTAGGTACCAAGTTGCGTGCAATGATGCCTTGGATTCAAGCGAACAAAATCGTTGACCAGGCTAAAAACTAAGTTAATTGGCTCTTCGATCTAAAGCCTCGCCTTGTGCGAGGTTTTTTTTGCCTCGCATTTGCTTGATGTGCGCAATTATTGTGTGTGGTTCCGGACATGTCTTTTATGCATGAATGTGTACAATAGCCCTCCCGCAACATAGAGGCAGGATCATGAGTCAGGTTGATAACGAACAATCAAAGCAGGACACTGGCGACCACGAGGGGCCGCTTCCGTTTGGTGATTTGGTTGAAGAGGTGTCGGAGAACGGCAAAAAGGTCCGCCATCGTGGTGTCTATCTGCTTCCAAACCTGTTTACGACGGGGGCACTTTTCTGCGGTTTTTACGCCATCGTTTCTGCCATGCACGGCAATTTTACCCAGGCTGCCATCGCCATTTTTGGTTCTATGTTGTTAGACGGCATGGATGGTCGTGTGGCGCGCATGACGAATACCCAAAGTGCGTTCGGTGAGCAATATGACAGTCTTGCCGATATGGTTTCGTTTGGTGTCGCCCCGGCGCTGGTGGTGTTTAGTTGGGTTTTACACGATTTGGGCCGCTGGGGTTGGGCTGCAGCGTTTATTTATACCGCATGTGCAGCATTGCGTTTGGCAAGATTTAATACGCAAATCGGCGTAGTCGATAAAAAATACTTTATGGGTTTGGCGAGTCCTGCTGCAGCCTCAATTGTTGGTGCTACTGTTTGGGTTTGGTCTGATTCGCGCCCCGAAGGTATCTGGGCGGCTGGTGTTGCGGTGCTAACAGCATTCTCTGGTTTGTTGATGGTGTCCAATTTCCGCTATACCAGCTTTAAAGGTATCAACTTCCGTGGTCGCGTTCCTTTTGCGTTTATGTTGCTGGTGGTGTTGGTTTTTGCATCGCTTATTATTTATCAAGAGCAGGGTGTGCTGGCTATCGCGGTTATTTATGGCTTGTCGGCGCCAATTATTTGGGTGTTTCGGCGGGCGGCGGGCAGCTCAAAATCACCTAAAGCGCCCGAATAAAAACCGCTAAGGTTGTTAATTGACCGCAATTGAATTTAAAGTGAAATAAACCCCAAAAAGAGCTTGCACGGGTGTGGTCGGATTCGTATAGTGCGCGCCCTTGCCGAGCCGGGGTCAGCCGCGAAAGCGGAGTGATGGAAGGTTTGGCGGGTTTGTAAAAAATTAAGAAAAT
>JAJQJO010000052.1 GCA_021323495.1 Cellvibrio sp.
ACTGAGATGAAATTACACCCGTAAGGACAACGTTGTCAACAAATTATCATAAAATAATTTGAGGATTTCACGATTTTTTGTCAGGCATACAAATGAACGCAACGGGGGAGCAAAATACGCTTATACATATTTGTAGTAATTAGAGAACTTGACATAGCTGGAACGAAAAAAAAGCTATAAGGATTGGCGCGGGAGATTATGAAGCAGCGGACCGGATTGTCTGCTGGTGACAAAATGATTAGCGAGACTTTTTAATTAAATCGTAAGCCGCCTGGATTTCTTGCGAACGCTCAGTCGCGGCTTTAACCATGTCATCAGGCATGCCCTGCCCGATTAATTTATCGGGATGGTATTCACTCATTAACTTGCGATAGGCTTTTTTGAGTTCCGCATCAGTTGCTGTTTTTTCTACCCCCAGAGCTTCATAAGCCAACACCAATTCATCGGGGCGGGGCGTATATTGATAACCGCCCCGTGATTGCCCTTGCTCTTGCCGGAACGCATTCTGTGCATTAAGCATACGTAGCAATTGATCAAACGCAAAACGCGAAAACCCAAGGCGTTCGGCAACCTGACGCAGGACTTGTGCTTCCTGGTTATCCAATACACCGTCGGCCATCGCCAGATTGACCAGGTTCACCAACAGCATATTGATCAAATTGGGACTAGCGCCACAGTGTTGTTTAAACTCGCTCATCACTGCGTCAAAATTAAAATCGTCCCCCGAACCCAGTTTAAATAAACGTATGGCTTCGCGGCGATGCTCAGGAGTCAAACCCATTTTTGCCATCAACGATTCAGTTAACTGGATTTCTGTCTCGCTGACGCGCCCATCCGATTTTGCCAGGTGCCCTAATAATAGAAAAACAGTGGTAAAAAAATTCGCTTGTATTGCGTGCAACTGCTCGGTGGACATTTTAGGGGCAGCATTTTTTTTGCGATCAATTAGAAAGTGTCCCAGCAGCGCCCCCAGGACTGCGCCAAAAGGGCCACCTAAAAAAATACCCACGATAAAACCCAACACTTTTCCGATCATATCTTTCTCTTGATAAAAAAATATCCACTATGTGGATACGTATTTAATGGCGGCAATTACGAGCTGCACGACAACATCGAGCAACCGGCTTTATGCCGCGCCCATTCGGGACGCTTGGCAAAATACGCCTCATGCTCCGGTTGCTCGGCGTAAGGCTTGCGCAGTATTTGCAATAATTTCTCCACTTCGGAGTTATCGCCCCCAGCCGCCTTATCAATCGCTTGTTGGGCAAGATAGTTACGCAATACATATTTCGGATTAACAGCATTCATCCGTTCACGACGCTGGATGTTGTCATTGCCATTCAAAACAAAATCCTGCTGCAAGCGCTGCGCGTAGCTGCGCATCCAGTTTGCCATCATTGCTTCTGCCTTGATATCAGGCGCGGAATAATAGGCGCTTCGCACAATATCAACCCATTGTTGATCCGTGTATTGATGAATGTCATCGAGTGATAGGTGCGCAAGCTGGCGATAAAAAATCGTCATGTCGATTTCAGCCGATTGCAGCACCTGCAACAAGTTTTCCGTGAGGCTCTGGTCTTGCACAGGATCAAACTGGCTGAGGCCCAGTTTGTTCGCCATATCACGCTGTGCACAGTGCTCATATTCAATGCGGTATCTTTCCAACGCTTGCTGCAGTGGTTCAACTGCATTAATGAGGGGGTAAAGTGCATTGGCGAGCTGCGCAAGATTCCAGAGCGCAACTCGCGGCTGGGTACCATAGCGGTAGCGTCGCCCCTGCGCGTCAGTGGTATTGGGGGTCCAATCGGGGTCGTAACCTTCCAGCCAACCATAGGGACCGTAATCGATAGTCAAGCCAAGAATTGACATATTGTCGGTATTCATAACACCGTGTACAAAACCCACACGCATCCAGTGCGCCATCAATTGTGCGGTGGTGAGGCAAATTTCATTAAACCAACGCAAATAGATTTCCGCTGTAATATCGCTAGATTTATGGTCCAACAAATGTGCAAAGTCTTTGCGTATGGTGAAATCGGCCAACTGTTTTAACACGTCAATTTCACCGCGCGCGGAGAAAATTTCAAAATTGCCAAAGCGGGTAAAATTAGGGGCGACACGGCACACTACTGCGCCAGGCTCCAGTTGGGGATTGCCGTCATAAAACATATCGCGCCGCACCCATTCACCGGTGGTAATTAAACTCAAGGCGCGGGTCGTCGGCACCCCCAGATGAAACATGGCCTCACTGCATAAAAATTCGCGCACCGAGGAGCGCAACACAGCAAGGCCATCTGCCGTCCGCGAATAAGGGGTGGGTCCTGCCCCTTTTAATTGCAGCGTCCAATATTCGCCTTGTTGATTGCGCACCTCCCCGAGATTAATTGCCCGGCCATCACCCAATTGCCCGGCCCAATTACCGAACTGATGCCCACCATAACAACAGGCATGAGGCTCCATACCGTCCAGTACCTGGTTGCCACCAAATACTTGCGCAAATTCTGCCTGGGAAAAAACAGATGCAGGCAAATCCAGAAGCGCCGCAACTTCCGATGCGCCAGCAACCAGCCGGGGCTGTTTTACGGGTGTAGGATTTACGCGCGAATATACTGCACCAGTCACCTGACGGCGATAATTTTTCGTTTCAGGGTCAGCGGGCAATTCACGTACGAGGCGATTATCAAAGCGCAATTGATTAAGCTGTGTGGTCATAATTGCAGAACAATAAATTGTCCGTCTCCAGTATGGAATCCGTGCGCACCGAGGAGAGACTTTGATGCGCGGAGAGAATTAGAAACGGGATTGGGCTCCGATCGTCAACTGATATTTGCCCACACCGGGTTCATTGGTGGCCGAGGTCGGGGTGGCTATATCGATGTGCACGACATTGCCGATACGCACCTTGCTTGAGCTCAGTCGCAAACCAAAACCGACATCGCTTAACACCGGACTAGGGCCATACTGTTCGAGCCCCCAGGCTTTGCCAATATCAAAAAATACCACCGCGCCCACACGCAACAAATTGAAAATATGGATATCAGAAAAATATCGGCGCTCTACAGTAAATACATAACGTTTGTCGCCGCGCTGATAATCGCTGGGATAGCCACGCAAGCCGGTGACGTCACCAACTGTTAACTCTTCATATTGGGCAAGATCCTGCCCCACATCGTAACTGTACGCTACATACCAACGCCGCTTTTCATCCTGGAAATAATTGTAGGCAAGGTCGATCTCCACCACGGTGGTATCAATATTCTCCATTTCCGAGTGATGGCGACCATCGAGGGTTACGCTGCCTTCGAAAATATGATGCTGGTCAAAATCGAGAATATTGGTGTAGCTGCCAATATAGCGGACAACATCATCAGGGTTATCAAACTGGGTGCCCGCATAGCCCAAACGGAACGTGATGTTTTGGCCGAGGGCAATATCTTCAGCGCGCTGGATCTGGTTTATGTTTTTAAATACACCATACCGGTTTTCCAGATACTGGTACTCAATCCAGGGATAAGCCGCTTTGCGCTCTTCAGGAATGCCCTGCACGGTTTTATCCGTTGCGGTAAATTTATCTTCCTCGTTGGAAACACCCACCAACCAACGTTGGGTGAAGCCCGGAGTCACATCAGTCGCCACACCAAAATAAATCTCGTTATCCATCGCCTGGTGACGGAACTCATTGATCTTTTCATCCATGTGGCGGATGGGCTCTACCTGGGTGACATCCTGTGTATAAAAGCCTGCGGCCCATGGGGTTTCCAACGAATAAAATGGATGTGACACATCAAAAATAGTATCCCGGCCATCGCTGGTATCACCATAATAAATTCGTGTTGCAATTTGTGAGTTAAAAATATGCGGATTACTAAAATCGTAACTGATCAAATTGCGCTCGGTATTTTCTTCATAACCGATGGTTAAACTATTCCCCGTCCCCAAAATATTACCATCAGAAATAGCAAACCCGGATTCAGTACCCTCTGACTCTTTACTCACAGAAATCTGCGGCTCTAACGCCCAGGAATCCTGGGTTACCACCATCACATCAACATGCTCTGCACAGACAACAACCGGAATAATATAGGCATTAGTCAAGTAAGAACGTTTACGCAGGATACGCTCGCTCTCTTGCATTTTTTTTACGTTGAGCGGCTCACCTTCACGAAATAATAATTGCGCACGAATCACATGGGGACGAGTGTTAATGTGAAGTTTATTCAGCGTCATGTAAAGTGCGTTATTTTCTTTGGGATTATCCTTATCAAAAATAGAAAGGCTGTTGAATTGAATATTGCGGATTTGTTTGCCTTCCAAATTATCAAACAAATGGGAATCGATACGTGTGTTTTTGGCCTTATCTACTTGTTGTAGTTGTTCAAGATTGCCATAAAAATTTTCGCAGCTGGGATCCGTTTCAGCGGATGCTGGTGATTCGGCGTTTACTACGGCCGCTAATATAATCTGCACTCCCAAGGCGATCGCCTTTAAAAAACCTGAAGTCCAGCAAAACCCGGTACGCGGGGTATTGATCATAGAATTGTCTCAAACGCTCACTCAACGACAACCAGGAAACCATCTATAAAAGCCTGGACAAAAAGTAAGTATCCGGTTTCAAGTTTAACAACCGCGCACCTTAGCACGGTGAAATTAGTTCGCCTAGCGCGACCCTGTTAAGACTTTGTAGCACAGTGGCTAGGGAGAATTACTTTCAGAGGATACGGAATGACGCTGGCCGTCGTCTGTATGCTCCCGCACAAAATCATTGTCTGCCGCCGATCCATGATCCATAGCTGAATGATCCATGCCCGAATGATCCATAGCTGAGCTTACAGAGGAGTGATTCATGTCCGTATGATCCATATTTGAGTGATCCATATTTGAGTGATCCATACGTGAATGGTCCATAGTGGCGTGGCCCCTGTCCGTCCCGTGTTGTTGATGCGCATCATGATGGTGTTGGTGACTGGCGTGGCCGCCGCCCCAGATAGTCCACAGGCCAAAAAGGATAACCAATAACGCAAAACTCCAGCGGATCTGGCGGCGTTGCAACAATCGCCCCAGTCGTTGGGCAATAAAACCGGTTGCCAGCACTGTGGGTAAAGTGCCCAAACCAAAGGCAAGCATAACCAGGCCACCGCCGGTTGAATGGCCCTGCGCCATCGCATAAGCCAGGGCGGAATAAACCAGGCCGCATGGGAGCCAACCCCAGATTCCACCAAGGGCAATTGCTTTGGCCGCATTATCAACCGGCATCAAGGCCTTACCCAGAGGCTGCAAATAAGCCCACAAATGGCGCCCGCCCATTTCCAGATAGGTAAGCCCACGCCACCAGTTGGCGAGGTACAACCCCATGGCAATCAATAGCAGTCCGGCAAGCCAGCGCAGCCAGATTGCACCGCCCGCTTCAGTAATCTGGCGGGAAAAAGCGCCGACAAGCACTCCCATAAATGCATAACTTACAACCCGGCCGAGGTTATAGCTGAGCAGGATTACCCAGCGCCGCGCCCTGGCGTTGGTTGGAACCGCCATGCTCAGGGCACCCATAATGCCGCCGCACATACCGACGCAGTGGGCGCTACTAAACAGGCCGAGCAAAAACGCGGCGCTCAGGGAGGACCATTCAATCATCATGCGAGGGGGTTCTTATCATCAGGAGTATCGTCAGCGGAGTCAGTGACAGCGGGTGGTTTGTCTTTTTTGGTTTTCCCGGCATCAAACAGGATGCGGTGAGCTTCAGTATCGAGATTGTCGTACTGGCCATTATTGATAGCCCAAAACAGCACCTTGATCGCCAGACCAATAAACACCAGTGCACAAGGGACAAGAAAATACAGGCTTTCCATTAACGGCTCACCACGAAGATTTATCTGGTTAAACGCAGTGCGTTAAAAATGACGATTAACGAGCTGGCTGTCATACCTATGGCCGCCAGCCAGGGTGGAATCATACCAGCTGCTGCAAGCGGCAAGGCGAGCAGATTGTAAACCAGTGAATACCGCAGGTTTTGGCTGATGATAACCTTGGTCCGCCGGGCGATATCCAGCGCATCCGCGATCACTTCAAGACGATCATTAAGCAGTACCGAATCGGCGCGGGTTCGCGCGAGGTCCGACGCAGATGCCATAGCGACAGAAACATCCGCACCAGCAAGCACCGGCACATCGTTGATCCCGTCCCCAATCATCAAGACCTTATCACCGGCTGCCTGGCGTTGGTTCATGTGCGACAATTTGTCGCCTGGTTTTGCACCGGCAATATAGTTTTCTATACCCAGTTGCTGCGCTAACTGCGCTACTGCGCCGGATTGGTCGCCACTGAGCAGCTCAACCGCTATGCCCCGCGCCTTAAGCCGATCAATTAAAACTTGCGCTCCGGGACGTACTTCGTCAGCCAACGCGATCCAGGCCAGAGGCATTTGCTCGTTCGCAAGCAACAGCCAGGTATGAAAAGCATCGGGTAAGAGTGATTTCCCCCCGCACAGAAATTCAGCGGCAAACTCTGCTGTACCCAGGCGATGGTTCTTCCCCTCGATTTTCCCTTCGACACCTGCGGCGGTGACCTGCTTGATATCGGTTGCTTTATAGCGGTCCTGCCAGGGTTGGAAAGCCGCTGCTAGCGGATGGTTCGAACCTGCCTCGAGTGCAGCAGCCAAACCCAATATTTGCTCCCTGGAATAATCGATTCCATTAAAAGGTTTTACCTGCCCAACGGCAAACTTGCCTTTGGTGAGGGTGCCGGTTTTATCAAAGATCACCCGGTTGACGCTGTTCAGCGCCTCAATTACATGGCCGCGTGCCACCAAAAATCCACGCTTACGTAAATTGGCGGTTGCGGCCGACAAAGCCGCTGGCATAGCAAGTGCCAATGCACAAGGGCACGTGACCACAAGGACCGAAAGCGTGACCCAGAGCGCCTGCTCGGGTCGATACCAGAGCCAAAAAGCAAACACAGCACTGCATACAATAAGCAAGCGGGCGATAAAAAACCGCGCGATGCGGTCGGCGGCCAGAACTTGCTGCGGCTTTTCCTCTGCTGCCTGGGTTGCGAGGCGTTCAATTGCTGAAAGCTGGGTTGCCGCACCCAATGCGGTAACTTCGACTTTGAGTGGGCTGTGGTTATTGAGGGTTCCAGCGATCACCATATCACCCGGCTTTTTGCCGACCGGACGGGATTCACCCGTGAGCAGCGCTTCAACTACCTCGCTTTCCCCGGCCAGCACCCGCCCATCACACGGGAAAGTTTCGCCCGCCTTGACTAACACCAGGTCACCCGCCTGGAGGGTTTTGATCGGCATGGACTGCTCGATTTCACAACCATTTTCCGCGCGCAGGCAGCAAGCGGTGAGCGGCATCAATTGCGCAAGATTGCCAAACGCCAGACGATTGCGGTGGCGTGCGCGCAGCTCCACATAGCGCCCCACCAACAGGAATAACGTAAACATGGAGACAGATTCAAAATAAACCTCGCCGGTGCCCGAGATTGTTGCCCAGACACTGGCGCTGTATGCCAGGCCAATCGCCAGGGCGACCGGCACATCCATCACCAGATGGCGCATGCGGATACTGCGCGCCGCCGCCTGGAAAAACGGCCAGGCGGAGAAAAATACTACCGGTGTCGCTACCAGCATCGACAGCCAGCGTAGGAAATCCAGCCAGAAATCGGTCGCACCGGTATACATGCCCACCGCCACCATCATCGCCTGCATAGTGCCGAAGCCGGCGACACCAATACGGAATAACGCAACGCGGTTTTCTTTTTTGATCAACTGTTGCTGTTGGTCGTCAGTAGCCGGGCGCGGTAGATAACCGATTGCCGCGAGGGATTGGAAGACGGCGCTCAGTGGATATTGCGCGTCCCACACAATCGCGCAGCGATGGGTGCCGAGATTAACGGTAACTGATTGGATCGCCGGATTTTTCTTGAGATGGGTTTCAATCAACCAACTGCAGGCGGCACAGCTGATGCCTTCAAGCAGCAGGTTGGCCTGTTTCAGCCCACCGGTAAAGGGAATCACAAACTCGGCCTGCACTTCGGGCAGATCGTATATATCCCAGTGCCGGGGTTCTTGTTCCGCCAGATGGAAGCGCTCGTTGCTGGCGGTGCGGAACTGATAAAAATTTTCCAGGCCGCCATCAACAATCGCTGAAGCAACAGCCTGACAACCGGGGCAGCACATTAACTGCACGGTTCCTTGAATATTTACCGGGTAATAGCTGGCTGGGGGTACCGGCAGGCCGCAGTGATAGCAAGTCTGCTCGGTGGTGGTAACGGTGGCCGCGGAAGACGCCATTAATTGCTCAATTATTGGATCCGCGGCGCCAACAGCGTTTTTTCGGCGACACGGAAGTTGATTTCACCGCTCAGCGTCCATGGAGCCTCTTTACGCAGGGCAAGATCCTTGACCGGATAGAGCGTGAGATACCAGGAGTACTCCGGTTCAACCAACAACTCACCGCGGTACCGTCCTGGTGCAATCGCCGTCAGCGTAATCAGTTGGTCTTTAGCGGCTTTGACCGGATGCCCCATCATTAGCAGCAATTGCCCGGGCATCAGGCTTGTATCCGTAGGGGCATTGGCGATATTCAGTAACACCTCGCCAGTGGTACGATCAAAACGCAATTCACCACTCAGGCCCAACTCCTGTGCACGCTTATCCTGCTCCAGCGCCTGGTTAATCATCCGCCCTTCTTTGTAGTAGTTATCGATAATCACATCATCGGCGCCTTTGAGCGCAATAGTTACCGTAACGGAACACATGATAATGATGTAAATTAACGGACTGAATACAAACCAGAACCAAAACTGGCGATACCAGGGCTTTACGATTTCTTCGGGTGTGTCGCTCATAAATTCTCTTGAATTCAAGGACCTATATATAAAAGTCGATATCTAAACATAAAGGTGGATATCTAAGGGTCGATATTTAAGGGCCGATAAACGTCGTATTGTTGGTTGCGGTGATCTCCGGATTTTCACGCGCGCGTACACGGAATTGAAGCTCGGATTTTTTGCTTTTCAATTCCGATTTTTTAACTGCAACCCGCACCGGGATGGTTAACACCTCGCCTTCAATAGCAGGGATGGGCTTGTATCCCTGGATGACGAACTGGTAATCCCCTTCCACTTCTATGTCATATATATGGGTATTGCGATCCATATTGCTGATTTTCAAGGTGTACACGTTCTGGATCGTATCTTCCACTACACGGTACATGCGCACACCGCGATCGCGCTGTGCCTCCAGCCCTACCGGTACGCGGATGGCGATAGAGTAGATGAACAGGGCAATCATGATGGTTAACATCAAGCCGTATCCCAACAGGCGTGGGCGGAAAACCTTGGTTTTGCCATTGATAATGGCATCTTCGGTAGTAAAGCTGATTAACCCGCGCGGGTAATCCATTTTATCCATTACGCTATTACAGGCATCTACGCAAAGACCGCAGTCGATGCATTCGGCCTGCAATCCGTCGCGGATATCGATATCCACCGGGCAGACCTGCACACACCAGGAACAGTCGATACAGTCCCCCAACCCCTGGGCTTTGTAATCATCACCGGATTTACGCGGGCCGCGTTTTTCGCCGCGCAGATTATTGTAGGAAACCGTCAAGGTATCCTGGTCATACATCACCGCCTGGAAACGGGCATAGGGGCATATATACTTACAGAACTGCTCACGCATAAAGCCCGCATTCATGTAAGTGGCGCCGAGATAAAACAACACCCAAAACGCCGTCATTAAATCCAGGTCGACAGTAAAGAACCCCACGACCAAATCACGGATAGGTGTGAAATAACCAACAAAGGTAAGTGAGGTCACCAGCGAAATGGCGATCCAGATGGCTTGTGTGGCACCTTTGCGCCACAGTTTCTCGAAGCCCCACGGCTGGGCATCCAGCTTCATCCGCTTGTTGCGATCCCCCTCGCAGAGATGCTCGGCCCAGATAAACATTTGGGTCCACACTGTCTGTGGGCAGGTAAACCCACACCAGACGCGCCCAACCAATACGGTCACGGTAAATAACAGAAACGCAGCGATCACCAATAGCCAGGCGAGATACATTGCATCTTGCGGCCAAAAGGTAAGCCAGAGGATATGGAATTTGCGCTCGGGCAGATCAAACAGGATCGCAGGGCGCCCATCGATAACCAGCCAGGGCAACAGCAAGAAGCCCAGCATAAGCGGTATACCGGTGTAGCGGCGCAAGCGCTGGTAAAAGCCGGTAATGCGCCGGGTATAAATCTTATCGTCCGCCTCGTAGAGATTGACATAGCGGATACCCGTGTCCGCTGGTACTGGCGCAGGCGTTGACGACTTATCTGAAGACGGCTTTTCACTCAAGGGAACTACCTCACTACTCCCACCAACCTGATTACTTTATCGGCAAGAACATTAATTGAGTGCGAAAAAAAAGGCAGGCTTTTAAGCCTGCCTCCTTTGCAGGAAGAACTAGTTCGATTCTTCCAGGGACAGACTGTAAACATAAGCTGCAAGTAAATGGATGCGATCTTCCTTCAGCAATTCCTGTTGCGCTGGCATTACCCCATTGCGGCCATCGCGCACTGTCTGGCGGATCGTGGCGGGTTCGCCGCCATAAAGCCAGATGTTGTCGGTCAGGTTAGGGGCGCCGACCAACTGGTTACCTTTGCCATCAGCAGCGTGGCAAGCAACGCAGTTGGCAGCAAACAACTTGGCCCCGGCTTCGGCTTTGGCTGCATCGTGTTCGCTACCAGAAAGTTGCAACACATATTCAGTTACATCCACTACACCTTCTTCACCCATGATCGAACCCCAGGCCGGCATCGCTGCTTTACGGCCACTGACAATGGTCTCGTGGATCTTGTCAGCCGTTCCACCATAGAGCCAGTCTTTATCGGTCAGGTTCGGAAAGCCCGGGTTGCCGCCGCCATCCGCACCATGGCATACAGCGCAGTTGTTGGAGAACAAACGGAAGCCCATCTTGAGCGCATCCGGATTTCTGGCAACCTCTTCAATCGGCATTTTGGAATAAACGCCGTAGGTCTCTGCATACACTTGTTCAGCTTTTGCCTGATCGCCACGCAATTCACCTACTGACGTCCATGCCGGACTATCTTTAAATTTCAAGCCCTCATAAGAGCCATATCCCGGATAAATAATCAGGTAGCCAACAGCAAAAATAAAGGTCAGCAAAAACATATAGAACCACCAGCGCGGCAGAGGATTATCGTATTCCTCAATACCATCGTATTCGTGACCGGTAGTTTTTACATCCTTGTTTTCCTCACCCACAACCGCAACTTTGCGGTTGGCAAGGAGAACCCACAACAACAACACCAAATTGGTTGTTGTCAGGATAATGATCCAAAGGCTCCAAAAAGTACTCATAGTTAAATCCGCCCTAATCGATGATTACTTGTGATCATCTGTGTGCTTGTCTTGAGGTTCATCATCGGCAAATGGCAACTTGGCATCTTCCTCAAAGCGTTTTTTGAGCTTGGGGGAAAACGCCCAAAAACAAACGCCGAAGAAAGCAATTGTTACCAATACCGTCGAAATTGCGCCAACTGTACCAGCGTCCATTAGCGTTTCTCTTTGAGCAGCACGCCCAGGTTTTGCAGGTAAGCTACCAGCGCATCCATTTCCGTTACGCCCTGCACCGCCCTTTTGGCTCCGGCAAAATCTTCTTCGGTGTACGGCACACCTACTTTGGCCAAAGCACGCATTTTGTCGGCGGTGTGCTTGCCATCCAGCTTGTTGTCATACAACTGTGGGTAGGCAGGCATAATTGACTCGGGTACTACGATACGCGGATTGAACAAATGCACTTTGTGCCAATCATCTGAATAGCGGCCACCCACACGTGCCAGGTCAGGACCGGTACGCTTGGAGCCCCAGAGGAACGGGTGCTCATAAACTGATTCACCCGCTACCGAATAGTGACCGTAGCGCTCAACTTCAGCGCGCAGCGGACGCACCATCTGGGTATGGCACACATGGCAGCCTTCACGGATATAAATATCGCGGCCTTCTAGTTGAACTGCATTAAGCGGTTTCAAACCTTCAACTGGCGTGGTGGTTTGTTTGAGGAAAAATTGCGGAACAATTTCTACCAATCCACCAAAGCTGATAGCGATAACCATAAACACAGTCATCAAGCCGATATTCTTTTCTACTATTTCATGACCTTTCATGGCGTTCCCCTTAAACAGCTGGTGCCTGAACAGGCTGGTTAGCACTTTCGGCCGCTTGTTTAGCCGCGCTTACGGTGCGATACGTGTTGTATGCCATGATCAACATACCTGTCAGAAAGAAGGCACCGCCAATCGCACGCATTACATAACCACCTTTACTGAACACGACTGTCTCGATGAAGCTGTAAGTCAGTGAGCCATCCGGGTTGAATGCACGCCACATCAAACCTTGACCGATACCGTTGATCCACATGGCTACTACGTAAAGTACAGTACCTACTGTCGCCAACCAGAAATGCAGGTTAATCAGTTTTACGCTGTGCATCTCTTCGCGGTTATATAGTTTAGGCAGCATGTGGTAAAGCGCGCCGATAGAAATCATCGCCACCCAACCCAAAGCACCTGAGTGCACATGGCCT
>JAJQJO010000393.1 GCA_021323495.1 Cellvibrio sp.
AGGGTTGTGCGTTGACTCCAGGGATTGAGATTCCCACACTGGTAGACCCCATTCTTGGGGGGTTGGGACGGTAATAGTTACAGGAACTGTATGTCTATAAATAATCCCCGCATAGAGATAGCTACGGCTTACCCAAATCTGGAAGAGATATCCGTGGGTAAGGGGAAAGGCATGACATTGCGAGGGGATATCCAAACAGACCAGGGAGTAAAACTTGCATTTGTAAAGTTGTTGAGCCTGGAAGGGATTGCCAGAGAAGCTATTTGCTCGGTTTTAGCAAGAAAGCTGCAGCTTCCGGTTCGTCAGGGGTATTACGTCAGCCTGCTGAGTACCCAATTTCATGGCAAGGCAGGGAATATAGAGAGTTTGGCTTTTGGCACCCTGCATGATTTTACTCGCCTGTTCAGGCTTAAAGAGTTGTCTGGTTTTGAGGCTGAATTACTTAAGTGGCCTGATTTGTTGAATAGCGCCGTGTTTGATGAGTGGATTGCCAATGGCGATCGATTACCTAATAACATGGCCTTTGAGAGAGGCGGTGTGTTTTGGTTATTCGACCATGATGAAGCTTTCCCGGGGCATGTGAGCGCAGGAACACCTGTTAATAGCCAATTACTCGCTTTGTTGGCTAAAGAAAAAGCAGAATTTGAGTTGTACCAAATTCGTAACAAAGCCTTGGACATTGTGAAAAGTTACGAGCAAGTTAATTGGGACGAAATTCATACTTGGGTTCGCGCAACCGAGTTTAAATACCTTGAACAATATTTTGTGAAGCAGATAAAGTTTTTAAGAGCGCGTATTCCTGAGATGCGAAATATACTGACGCAGGATCTTGGTATAAAGCAGACCGAGCTTTTGTTTTCCGATTCCCAAAAACACCCAAAGAATCAAAACCATGAAAATTGATTTTCCTACATTGCCAGAGTATGAGTTTAGTTGGCGCAGCCTTCAGGTTGAACCTATTCCTCTGTCGGGTGAGCGCATTACCTTGGGTGCTGTTATAAAGGGCGGCGATCAAGCATTAATTGCGGCCAAACTCATCCATGCAGAAAAATTGAAAAAAATGTATGGCGATCAATTTGGTACGGGCATAGCGGATGCCTTGAATGCCTGCATTAAATCGGCTGAAAATTTTTACAGTAATAAACCCTTATCTATGGACTGGGAGCCGCCTTTGGAGGGCTTCTATCTTGGCAAGATCAATTCTTCACTGGCTGAGAATATTGAGGAAGGATTGTTAAGGGCGGCGATGTATTGCTCAGCATTTAGTTTTACCTCTGAAACTTCCAAAGCACCATCCCATAAAAAACCAGAGCTTTCCGCACCGGAATCCTGGAGAAAAAATATATATGAGGTTGTGACAAGGCAAAGATCTGATTTTGTCGGCTTTTTTGATCGCTCAATCGCAATTAGAGGATCGGGGGTTCCTATTGCCTTCGGCTTTTTGTCAGACAGCTATGCAGCGCAGTTTGATGCTGTTCCTGATTCCAGCAGGATTCAACAAGCTTTGGTAAGAGCACAAAGTAAATTATGGCAATTAGATAGGCTGAGGGATGAAGCCACTTTATTTAAGCCCGAGCTATGCGAACTACTAATACAAATTCCATCGCAGCAGTTGAGCAGCTCTGAAGGTCGAGCATTCAGAGATTTTGTTGAGGAGTTGCGATACGAAGCATCACGAAGAGAGTTGAAAGTTTTTGCTTCGGAATCTCCGGTTGATGCAGCGAATCATGTAATTGCCAGAGCTGCCTAATCATATATCCGTTGTTGGTGTTTTATTCCAATCTATATCACTGCTTCACATATCCTCTCGAATTCTTACTGATCAATTTTCTGTCTATTAATAGCCATGTCTCCAAGTGGGACATGGCTTATTTCTCATCGTTATTAATTCTTATTTCTCACTTATGACCTTATTTCCGGCCTAAAAGTGTGAAATAAACCCTATCCTCGCGGTAAATTTGTAAGCCAATTACCACTATTTTCGGAATGCGAAATGATGGTTAACTGGACCTGTATCGCATTATTAAATTTCCAATACGGACAGGAGTAAAAACCACATGGACTACACGCAGGTAAAAAATATGCAATCGCGATTCGATAATTTGGTACGGCGGGTACCAGGGGAAAACATTGAATTCTGGTTTGCGCGAGATTTACAGGAGTTATTGGGATACGACAGTTGGACAAATTTTTCTATCGCCATGCGGTGCGCGTTTAACGCATACGACTTGATCGATTATAAGCCAACAGATCATTGTCGCAGCGTCACGAGAGAGGCCATATTGGATGGCGATGTGGAGTGTGATATTGAGGATTTTATGCTAACTCGCTATGCCTGTTATCTAATTGCCTGGAATAGTGACGCACGCAAAATGACGATTTTAATGACCGTATGCGTTTGCAGGCACTGATAGATGCCCGTGCAGGTTTGCGTGAATCGGGGGAGTTTTTAACCAACAATTATGAACGGGGTGTGGATGATGAAGGTTTTGCACGGCTGCGCTCACTTGAAGATTCGACAATGAGTGAGGTGCAGGGCCAGTGCAAAATTCAGCCGGAAAACCTTGTTGATATTAAAAGTCTGGCGCGCCGGTTGAAAGGCGAGCTGCGCGAGCTGGTGAAGAATTTTCTTACTTAACGGGACATCTTATGTAAGTGGCCATACATCCTTATACCAACTCGTATCAACGTATTTTGAATACAGACCTCTTTTTAAAAACTGGAACCTGGTTGTTGAAGGAATTCAATTTCTTCCTGCGTCGATTCCCTTCCAAGAATTTTATTGCGATGCGGATAGCGGCCAAAACGATTGATGATGGTTTGGTGCTGGAGCTCAAAATCCAGATTGTCTTCCAGGCCCGGTAAGCCATATAACATCACCGCCACTTTGTGGATTTCTGCCGATTCGCTGTGCATAAACGGCAGGTAGAGAAAACTCCGCTCGGTGGGGGACAAGGCTTTATCGGCGGCTACTGCCAGCGCCTCCTGCGCGAGCGCTAATGCCAGGGGATCATTGGCGAAGGCTTGGGGGGTGTCCCGGAAAATATTGCGCGAGAATTGGTCGAGAATAATAATTTCTGCCAGCCGCCCTTTCGCGGCCATGCGCCAATCAAATAATTCGCAGCGCGCTGCTCTGGTATGGATGGCAGAGAAGCGGCGTTTGATCTCCTCATCCAGCTTTTCATCTTTTGCCCACCATTGCTCGGGGCGTAGTTCGGTAAACCAGAAGTTGAGAATGTCTTCGTACATGGCTGTGTCCCTCAAGAAAATGGCGGATTGCCCCTGAGTGTAGCCGGTGGTTGGTGGGATGGCTCTTGTATCAAGCTGCGCAATCAGGTCTAAAAATATTATAGTTCGGTATTTATTTATCGTTTATCGATAAATAAATATTGCTAAATAGGGTTTTGTTGGTATTCTTTAGTCTCCAACCAAAATTACCAGGGAGTTTGATATGAATGTTCAGCAGCACGAGCGGATTGCTCGCATTAAACAGTTCAGCCGCTATTTGTATTTGGGCCTGACCGGGATGCGTTATTTGTTATGGGTGATGTGGCCGCTAATGGCAATTTTTATTTTGGCGAGTAACCGGGGGACGTTTACTTTTTTTGATGGTGCTCCCCTCGCGGCGGCGGATGTGAGTTTGTTGCCGCGTATCGGGATGACGGTTTTTCTATCGGTTTTTTTATTTCTCGCATTGCAGCTGATTTCTCATTTTCGCGAGCTGATTCGGCATTTTTCCAATGGCGATATTTTTAATAAAAAAGCGATAGATCATGCGCGAAAAGCGCTGTGGAATGGATTGCTGATTTATGGATTTTATGTGACTAGCCTGATTGTGAATTGGTTTTACATCACCACCAAAAGTTCGCCGGTTGATATTCCAGTCAATCTCGATTTTATTGCGGCGCTGATGTTTTTTGGTTTGATGTATGTGTTGCTCT
This sequence comes from Cellvibrio sp., assembly GCA_021323495.1. Taxonomy (GTDB): domain Bacteria; phylum Pseudomonadota; class Gammaproteobacteria; order Pseudomonadales; family Cellvibrionaceae; genus Cellvibrio. The sequence continues at coordinate 3,942 of JAJQJO010000393.1, forward strand.
GGGCGCTGGAAATTGGCTGCGACCTTAATGAAGAATCTGAACTCACGATATAGGGAGGTGGTATGCCAATTATTGTGAATCTGGATGTGGTACTCGCGCAGCGAAAAATGCGGCTGAATACGCTGGCGGAATTAGTGGACATCACCCCGCAAAATCTCTCGGTGCTCAAGACTGGCAAAGCCAAGGCGATTCGTTTTGATACGCTGGAAAAAATTTGTGCGGTGTTGGAATGCCAGCCGGGGGACATACTGGCCTTTAGTAAAGAAGTTGACGAGCTAATTACACCCGCCTGATCGAATCCAGAATTTTTATATTTCGCTCTTGTATCCACGCATGATGCACAAGGGGTGACATCAGGTTTGCCACTAATAAACTTGATTCATCCCAGGCCCTGAATTCAGTCGTGGTGAACTCCGGGATATAGCAGTGGTTTGAGGTGGGGTGATAGGTTGCGCGATAGCCACTGGTATTGACGTAGGCGGGTGGGGCGATGATGTTTGCATCTTCCACTTTGGTTTCCATATTGAAGATCGGCATTTCTTTTATTTCATCAGCAGTCAGGTCCCGTGCAAACCACAGGCGCAGTGTGGAAATAAATTTCTCTTCGTTCAAATGCAGGCCAGCCAGGTGCGGTGAGGTAAAGACATGGATATGGTTATCTTTTTTTATCACCCAGTCCGTGGGGATATCGATCAGGAAGTCATCTATCTGAATCGTGTTGAGCGGTGCTGCGTAGCTGCTGCGCAATTCGGTCAACGCAGTTAACGCGGTGTCGATTGCTTTGTTGATATCACTGTCATTGGCAATGCGTTGCTGTTGCCGTAGTAGCGCAAATACTGAATCATCAAGACACCCATGGAAAAAGAAAAAACGGATTGAATCGTAGCGAATCCATTTGAGCGGATCGCCGAGATTTTTTTGCACCAGCGGCACTGTTTTTTCATACCAGCAATAGGGGAGAAAACAAAACGCGAGGCTGCCGAGGCGGCGCAGGTGGGGAAGCGGATGATCGATTAGCGCGTGCAGCTGGGCGAGGTCCGTTTCGGTTTTACAACTGGCCCCCAGAAAACGTGCCGTTGCCAATTGCCGGGCGAAATCGATGACCGGATCAGCGCAGGTTTCCAATGCATAAGTGGCGATGCTATCAATCACCAGGGAATCGAGGTTGTCTGACACTATCATGCCCTGCTTCAGGTGTTGTTGGTTGTTGATCCAGCGAGCCAATTAAAAAAATCGGAATGATGTGCAATGGCCGCCTGGGGAATATTACCCAGCGTTAGTTGCAATTGGTAAAACGATTTTATCGCCCGGTTATTGTCGACTGCGGTTGGTGTTGATGTTGGTGCGCAGAGCAGGTCGATGGGATTGCAATCGAGGATTTGTAATTCACTCGCGGTAAGCGGCCGTACACCTTTGCGCGTTGCCGGTATCAATTCGGATTGCAGTAACACCAGTTCCTCGATTGTATCGCCACGGGTAATAATTTTTGCCCAGGGGTGGGCAATCATATTACCGGCGGTTGGTTGGTGCAGATCGAGCGCGTGGGCGTAAACATAAAACGCGAGGCGCGCTTCACGCAGCGGCCAACAAACCGGCAAAGGATCGCTAAGGCAATATTGCCAGGCCAGCCCACTACCCTCCGGTTGTTTTAGTTGCGGCCAATGCTGCGCTACCAATGCTGTGATTCGGGACGCGAGTTGTGCTGAAGAAAGGTTATTCATCTGGGAGGCCCTGAAAAATCCGTCAGCGGTGTGCTGCAAATC
>JAJQJO010000053.1 GCA_021323495.1 Cellvibrio sp.
ACAAACAATCATTACACTACTTAACAGGCCGATCCCTACAATCATAAATGACGCCACCTGGATCAGGTCGGATAAAGTAAACACATCGTTTGAAGGTAGCAGTAGATCTATGGTGTATTTATTTCCTACCACCGCAAATAAAGCGGTCATGATTAAACCCACCCGGCTTTCGATCAGCTCCCCATTAAAGAAATACAATATACAAATGATGATATAAGAAACGAAGAAGCCCAGGAAATAAGTCCAAAAAATCCGGGTTCCATTGCGCTCTATAGGGATTACAAAAGACATCCGGGGATATATGCCTTTTGCGCCACTTTGAATACCAAATGTTGTTGGATATTTGTAATCAAAACTGCGTAGTTGGATGGGCGACACATGCCAACCCGATAATTCCAGCTCATCACTGACAAGGCTGTTGTCCATATCGGGTACAAACTTTATCTGCTTTGAGTCCAGCTCAATACTTTCAATATTGATAGTCATATCCTGTTTATCAAACGGGAAGTATTTTACGTTCCAGTCCTGATTTATCTCAGCGGTGAACTTGGTCATGGTATGCACCGTGCCGTCACTATTTTTTATCGTAAAATTTTCGTTCTCAATAATCTCCCAGCTGCGCGCATTGGTGATTTCAATCTTATTGTAGAATTTATAATCGTCAGGCAATAACGCCGGGTCATAGGTTGACCAGATCCACGCCGAAACAGTAAATTTCTTTTCCGGAATGTCCAGGGCATATAATGATGTAATGTAAATCCCTACGGGGATTTCAATTCGATTGTCACTCGCGTATTCAACTTCTTCTGCCTTCGCGCAGAGCGAAAGCAGAATCATAAAGGTTAAAAAAAATTGCCTTCCGGATAACTGCATGATTTACACCAATATCATTTTTTTGTTTATTTCGAGTGCCATGGCTTCTTGTTGAAGCTCAGTTTTGAGTAGCTTGATAAATTCAATCACTTCATTGGCAAACCGGTTAAGGTCATCTTCTGTAGTGTAGGACACCACCAGGTGGACCACTTCATTGACAATACCCGAATCATCGCTATTCCATACTCCTCTTGCCTGGGAAGATGTCGCACCGCCAAATTTTTCACCCAGGAACACCATGGTTCTATTGACGTAAATAGTGGAGTCAAATGGTTGGTCAATATTAATTGTCGTAGGAATAAATATGCATATTTGGTGCACTCGCTCTATTCGCTCAACTATATCATTGATGACCTTTGCCGCAGGCAAGGGAATGTTAAACGCTGCCCTGGTGACCGGCGGCAAATCGGCAATATAGGGAACGTCAAAATTCACTCGCATATCCAGGTCAATATTTTCGTTAGCCCGGTTCAGGATGGTGTAAAGCGTGGTTTGATCCTGACGAACATGACGCTGGATACTTTTAACCACTGCCGCTGTTTTCTCACCCAACCTATCGGTGTTTGGAACCATGATCACAATCGCTTTGGTATAGCGAAACAATGGCTCAAGATGGACATCAATAAAATGATCGATATCGCCCTCCACCCTTGCATGCATAACGATATTCGCATACTGGTTCAGGATTTTGGTCATTAGCAAGGAAGACGCGGCGCCCTCCGGCACTTCACCCAGGTCAAAATCATTCCAGATATCAAAACCGTTGGGGTGCTTGTGAACCCGCTCGCTTTGGTCATAGCCGAACTCTGTGCTCATCAGGCTATTAGCGGGGTACTCCATATAAACCGTTTTTTTATCATTGTGGTTTTTTGCCAGGCTACCTGCGAAATAACTGCCTATCGTAGTTGCCCCACAATGCTGCTCCAAACTCACCACCAGGATAAACTTGGGCATATACCGCTCCAGCGCGATATTGAGGTCGGTCAATTCAGTATTCTTTTGTTTAATTTCATTGATAAGGTTTCTGTTTTGCTGGAAGGTTTCGCTAATAGTAGAGAACCAGGGCACCCAGGCAGAAGGTACAACGCGGTTTGGCGTTTTTCCACCGACACCTTCCCGTGAAATATGCCGCACCAAAGATTCAGCCGGGTAAATAAATTCCCGGAAAGTAATTTTTTTAATGAAATATAATAAAATAGCCAGGGAGGCTAGCAAGACAATAAAAACAGTCCCGATGGAAGAAAAAATACTACTCACAAAAGATTGGGTTTTTTCAATATAAATGACCTTCCATGGGGCATTTTTCAGCTGATAACAAATATATTGGTAACCTTGATTGAGCTGGATCAACTTTAAATCATCACACGAAGGTCCTTTGGCATCGATATTGGCTCCTTCAGGTATTGCACTTTTAAAAACAGAACTGTCAGTCAGCGTTATGTTGGTGTGCGCAAGCAACTGACCACTCGAATTGATAATTGATAATTCCCCTAATCCCGGCCGAAACTCCTTAACGTAATTACCCAATTCTTCCAGAGTGAAATCAATAGCAACTGTTCCAAGGAATTCATTATTGCGATAAATGGGCTTGGCTGCGGTAACCATGGTGCCCTTGCCCGCTTCGTCAAGGTAAACCGAGGTCCAGAAAATATCCCGGTTTGGATTAACCTCAGGCACACCAAGCGTATAAAACTCTTTTTTATACAGCTTATTGGTAAATTTAAAATCTGAAGATGGCACCCAGGGGTAGATATTGATGAATTCATTTTTTGAGGTGTAATACACCCATGCGGCGTTGGGAACACTTTGAAGCGTGGACTTAAACGCGCTATTTAAACTAAACGCCATTTCTATTTCGTTTTTTAAATCGTCCGTGAATTCCGCCACATTGCCTTTGCCCGTTAAATTACCCGCATCCTTGATCGCATAGGGTGATGGAATATTATCAAGCCCGTATTCAGAAACCCCAATGGCAGAGAGTCCATTAAAATAAATACTGGATGTGGGACGCGGGTTAAGAAAAAAATCTTGTGCATTATTTTGCATTGAATCCAGCAAGACCGTAACGCGAACGATCAGGTTATCTATCGCAATCGATTCAGTTTTGAATTGTTCAATTAGTTGATTATTTTTATATTTCGCCTCGCTGATTGCCTGGATACTAATAAGCAACGCCGACACCAGTAATACTGCCAAAAATGTATACAGCATTATTTTGTTGTAACGGGTCGTAAACTGACGCGTCTCGAATTTTTCCATATCCAGTTAACCTGTTGAAGAAAGCAGATGGCCAGGAGAGCGCCAGAAAGTCGTTTTTATCTGGCGCAATTTAACACGAATTCTGCTTACCCGCGAACCGCCGAAACATATCGAATTTTATGATTTTATGCGCCATATAGATAGGAGATATCGCAACACCGCCGGTGCAACGGCGGCACCATAGCAGTGCCGATGAGGAGATTATCTTTGCAAAACCTGAGGAGTTTATTTTTCACCCGCAAATATAACTGTGACTTGCAATCCGCCCAGCTCTGCGGATTCAGCCAATAGCAACTCTGCCTTATGCCACTGGGCAATGCGCTCAACAATTGCCAAGCCCAAACCATGCCCACGTCCCTGGTGATGACTGCCTTCACTGCGATAAAAGGGTTTGAGCACTTTGTCGCGCTCGGCGAGGGGAATACCGGGGCCATTATCATCCACGTGTAAATGCAATTTTTCGTCCATTAATTGCACACTGAGTTGCACTCGCCCACGACCGTAGCGCAATGCATTTTGCACAAGGTTATGCACCAGCATTGCGAGGTATTCCGGATCGGCTTGCAGCTGCACATCCTGTGCGGAACTGGCGATAAATACATCTACTTGCCCGCGATAAAAATCCTCGCACAATTGCGTAGCAAAGCGCGCGAAGTGGATTGGTTTGGGCGCAAAAGCAATAGTCGCCTGCTCCAGGCGCGCGTAATTCAGCAGCGCTTCAACCAGCGATTCCATCGCCATTAAATCGCGGTTCAAATGCGCGAGGTTTTGCTGTTGCGCCGGCGCGAGATCCGCCTCTTCCAATACGTCCAATCCGAAACGCAACCGGGCGAGAGGAGTGCGCAAATCGTGCGAGAGGCCGCGCGATAATAATTTGTTATCGGCGATCAGCTGTTCGATGCGCTGCGCCATGCGATTAAAATCCTGTTCGATCGTTTTGATATAGGAATGCTTATCGGCGGCGATGCGCACCTGTAAGTCACCTGCACCAAATGCCTGCGCGGTTCTACGCAGCAGCGCCAACCGGCGCAACAGCGGATACAACCAGACCAGCACCATGGCAATCACGCCGCCGTAAAACAGCAGGGTCAATAACCAGCGCAGGGCATTGTTACCCTCCTGACGCAATTCATCCGGTAGGGAAAATGACAATACCTGTTGTCGCCTGGCAAGATAGAAATGCAGCGTGAGTTGATCGCCCGATTCAAGCAGCAGCGGTTCCCCCGTTTCAAAATTATTCTTTACATCATCAGGCAGGGGAAAATCGATATAGGCAGTAAGTTGTGGACGCAATCCGGAGCTGGCCAACCAGGATGCGTTTTGCACATCCGTGTCCAACAGCTGCGCCATTTCGCGGCCCAGGTTTTTATAAGCGCCGAGTGTTGGATCTTCCACCCCGGCAAATTGTGCGTTGTACCAGCGATCTATACCCCAACCCAGGCCAACAACAGCGGTGAGCACCACTAATAAGAGCGATAAGGTTAAACGCTGCACAATTACTCCCAGGCTTCAGGCGAAAACAAATAACCTTTGGCCCACACGGTTTTGATGCGGAACGGCAGCTCGGTATTATCGTAAAGTTTTTTGCGTAAACGCGAAATGCGGATATCAATTGAACGGTCAAATCCATCGTATTCAATACCGCGCAATTGGGTTACCAACTCCTCGCGCCGGATCACTTTCCCGGCCTGGCTGGCAAGCAACCAGAGCACATCAAATTCATTAGCGGTGACCGGAATCATTTCATCGCGATACACAACTGTTTTTGCATCGCGTAAGATTTTTAATTTACCAAAACGTAATTGCCCGTCCTGCGCAACGGCATCGGCAGCGTCTACCGATTCGCGCCGCAACAGGGCTTTGATACGTGCGAGCAATACGCGTGGACGCACTGGTTTGGTTAAATAATCGTTAGCGCCCAATTCCAGCCCGAGGATTTCATCGGCCTCTTCACCACAGGCCGTGAGCATTAAGATCGGTCCGTGATAAAACGCGCGCAATTCGCGGCATAGTTCAAAACCATTTTTGTAGGGCAACATAACATCCAGGATAATCAATTCCGGCGGCTGCCCTTTTACACTGGCGAGCACTTGATCGCCGCGCTCAATGTGGCGCAACTGGAAATTATGACCGTGTAGGTACTGCAATATCCATTCGGCCAGGGACGCATCATCTTCTACCAATAAAATGCTGGCAGGCAAATGCGTGGAAGAGAGTTCCTGCTTCATAACCACACCATTAAAAAAGTCTCCAATGGGTTTTGCGGCGGGTATTGGTTTTATAAACCCAGGCCACCTCCAATTCCGCTTGCGCGATCACTGTTTTTGTTTGTGCATTTACCAATTGGATTTGCATTGATGCGTCGCTGGCAAATTCATATCGATATTCACCCGCATTCACACTTTGCCAGCAATGTAGCGGCTGTTCGCTATTTTGCTGGTACAGGCAAAAGTGCCCGACTTGCGGAGTACTCCAAAGGAGTTGGATATCCTGGTAGCACACCTGCCCCTGGTGCAGTGCTACGCAACGGTTAGGTTTGAGTTGCAACAACACCGCATTTGCGAGCGGTGCATTCACTTGCAAATCCACCTGCTTATCATCCTGCGCGCGCACGTATACCGACTGTACGAGCAGTAAAAATATAATCGCACTGATACCAGATACATTGCACCCAACCCGGGATAAGGGGTGCACGGCAGCACGGAGTAAACGTTTGATCGGCGCGTGCGCGTGAGTTTTACAAATCTCCATTTGCGTCGCCATCGCTAGAACACGTAACTGACGGCGATGGAAACAGTTTCGCCGTGATCATCGAGAATTAACGGGCTGTCAGTGGCCTCGGACTCCATGCCAATGCGCCGGACAAATCCGCGAAACACCCACTTTTCACTGATTGGATAGGTTGCTCCCAATTCAGCCACATAAGACATCCCCGCCGGTGCTTCATATTCAGGATAACGTGCGGAGGCTTCATCAGCATCGATGGAAAAATAATAATCGGTAATTTCCTGCGAGCGGTAAGTTGCGCCGATAATACCGTGGAAGTTCCAATTGCGATGCTGCCAATGACGCGCAAGTTTTAACGAATACAATTCGCCGTAGTGGGTGCCGCTGATATCAGTAAGTGCATGTAGTTGTACTATGTAATTGCCGTAATAAGCGGTCGCGCGCGGCCCCGACATAAAATCACCGTGTCGGGTATCCAGGCCACGGTAATCATTGGTTTCTTCTGCGCTCATTTCGTCGTGTTCAGCGAGCGCGACCCAATCTATTGCCCAGTTGCCATCGTTATTGTAAGCATTACTGCCATTGTAAAAATTGTAGCCCATAGTGAATTGCTCAAGGCTTTGCGAAAATAACTCCGCAAACCAGCCCTGGTATTGATAGCGCGCATTCACATCCAAAATACCTTCGGTGTGGACCTCATCCTTTTTATTGCCCTCCGGCACCCCCACGATCGGGCTGGTATAGCTGGACAGGCCAAGGCCAACTTCAATATAACCACCATTGCCAGTATCCGGGCCAGATGCACCCTTGCGCACATCGCTGGATAAATCCCCGGCGACACAACTGAATGCAAAGACACCCAACAACAAACTACAGCAGACAACAAAAAGAGTGCGCAACCTGTGCCACATAGACATTAACAACCTGTTGATGCAAAAAATTGGTTTAACATTTTGCCTTGCTAAAAGGTTAGCGACATACCTATCGCCGGAATAACTCCCATACCCACTTCATCTTCCAATTTAATATCCTGTGGCGATTGGGTGCGTTTGTAATCCAGATCGCGATCAGTGACATTCTGTCGGTTGAGGACGTTGAGAATATCAATATTATAAGTACCGGGGTAACCCCAAAGTGTCATCTCCCGTTCAAAACGTAAATCCAGCCGCGCATAGGCCGGTAAGTTTTCTGAATAAGGTTCACCGTAGACCGGCAAAATGCGATTTTCAAAATAGGGATTTGGCTGGATACCAATAATCGGCGTAATCGCGCGGCCGGATTGTAATGTCAAACGAGTACCGACATTCCACAAATCATTTATCTGGTAATTCACGACCCAATTCAGCACCAGCGGTGTATCCAGATAATAATCCCGTTCCACGTCGGTAAGTTGATTAGTCCGGGTACTGCGCGACGCACTGATTGCCAGCCAACCATACCAGCGGTCTGTCAGGCCTTTGTTAATAAATAAATCCACTCCATAAGCTTCCCCTTCGACATTGTTGGTGTAAGGCGGCTTGGTGCTGTCATTGGCGTCGCCTGCCAATGGCAAATCGTCCATGGTTTTGTAATAAGTAGTCACCGACCAACTCCACTCGTTAGTTAATTCCTGCTTAATGCCAAGCGTGTAGTGGTTGGAGGTGGGCGATTTTAATTCACTGTTGCCAATTTGCGGAAAGGTTTTATCAATATCCGGGAGCCGGTCATAAGACCCCGCCGAAGTACTGAGTGTCCAGTGGTCAACAAATTGCCATGCAAGCGCTGCGCGTGGATGGACAAACGTTTCTTCGGTGAAATCGTTGTAATGCGCTTGCACCCCCAAATCCAATGCCAGTGCGGCGGTGATCCGCCAGTTATCATTCAGATAGGCGGCATGTTCCTGAATGGTCACTTCATCGTCCACAACAATTAATTCACCGCGGCGCAATTCGCAATCGGGATCAAATTCCGTACATACATAATTAATAAAGCGCGCTGCATAGCGATAATTTTTGTGGTGGGTCTCTGCCCCCAGGGTGAGCTGGTGATTATCGCCCAGTAGCAAGGCGTAATTGGCCAGGCCGTACACATCGTCGGTGGTCATATCAAAAAAATATTTATCACCACCCCAAAAGGTATCTTCGTTCTCTTGATAGTGGCCAACCTGTACATCCAGTTCGCTGGCCGCTGTAGCAGAAAACTGCCAGCGCAGGTTTTGGTTATCAAATTTGTTTTTTATTTGCGCATCGCCGGCAAAATCCGGCTCTTCCATCACCTCGGTTGATTGTTCGGTGAATTCAGCGGCCGCCAGATCTGTAGCGCCATTGGCACTCAATGTCAGCTTGTGGTTGTCTCCCGGGAGATATTGGTATTTGAATTGGTAATCCGTATCTTCGGGTGCGTCCTGGACTTTTATGCCCTCCTCTTCGGCAGAGTCTTCATCAAAAAAATACTGCAATAAACTGGCGCGGCCGGATAAATAAAATGCGGAATTTTCGGTAACCGCGCCCTCGACAAACAGGCCTGCACGCAGGATTGAAACATCCACTTTAGTGCGTATATCCTGGGCTTTGGGATCGCGCAAGCGAATATCAAAAACTCCGCCAATAGCGTTGCTGTAACGCGGCCCAAAGCCGGCGGAATATAATTCAAAATCCTGGATAATATTTTCGTTGAAGATAGAGGTCGAAAACGCGTGGAAAACATAAGCCGCAGGAGCGCCATCAACCAGATAACTATTATCGCTTGGCGATGAACCGCGCACCGCTGGTTCTCCACCGCCATCACCTGCACTGATCACGCCGGGTAAACTGAACACCGCCATTAGTGGATCGCCGAGGGCGCCGGGGACATCGATAATTTTTTGCGCGTTCTCGGTAATGACCGAGTAATCGCTTTGTCGGCCCTGCACTATCACTTCCTCTAATGCAGGTTCATTAGTTGCCTCACTGGAAAGCGCAGGGATAGCCAGCAATGACAGGATTAATCCATTAAGGTTAACGGACGGGATGCGCATGGCAGTTTCCTTTTATATAACGTGCACTACAACAATCGTGAATGAATAACGAGCGCGCGCAGTTTAACAATTGGTAACAAGCTTGGGTGTAACAACGCGCACCCGTCTGTATCAATCTGTAACACGCCTCCTGCCATAGCACAAAATTATGGCAAAAAAATCACTGTTGATGAAAAGGAGTTATCAAAACAGACAATAGAAGCGGCGGAAAAGCATCCAGACAGCACCTATACTTTGTACAAAATAGGGAAGGATAACGATGAACTTTCTTAAGCCTGCATCCCCTTTGGCGTCGCAAAAAACTGTGCCCATTTGTCCCTGGAAAGTCGCGATTATCGATGACGAACAACAGGTTCATGCAGTGACGCAGATGGTATTGAAAAATACCTTGATCGATGACCAACCATTGCAATTCCTCACGGCGTACAGCGCTGCGGAAGGCTTGCGTTTGTTTCAGGATCATCCTGATATTGCGCTGGCATTTATTGACGTGATTATGGAAACGGATAATGCCGGACTGGAATTAATCCACCGGATCCGCAACGATTTGCAAAACCATTCAACCCGCATTGTCTTGCGCACCGGCCAACCCGGTACCGCACCGGAAGAAACCGTTATCCGCTCTTACGATATCAACGATTACAAAAGCAAAACGGATTTAACCGATACCAAATTAAAAACCTGCGTCTATTCTTCAATCCGTTCCTATCGCGACATAGTCACTATTGAAGCCAGTAAACGCGGTATGCAAAAAGTTATTGCAGCGTCCGACTCGGTATTGCGCAGCCGGACCCTCCACCAATTTGGCAATGCGATCCTCAGCCACACCGTGCAGTTGTTAAATATCAAAACAGCGGAAATGTATCTCGTCAGCCAGCATGTGGATTTATTTGGCGATACCGAATTAATCCTGCTCGCAGCCACCGGTGACGAAGTCAAACTCAACACTGCATGGGATACTGACATACTGCCAGACGATGTAAAAAAAGCCATCCTGGATACGCTGAAACACCAGCGCACCAGTCTCACTGAAGATGTATTTATCGGCTACTATCACACCAACGACAATACCCGGAGCGTGCTTTACACCCGCTTCCGCGAAGCGCACAACCCGGCGCAAAATGAGATCCTGAAATTATTTGCGGCCAATATCACCTTGATTTTTCAAAACTTGCACAACCGCGAACACATCCAGGAAACTCAAAAAGAATTACTGTTGGTACTGGGCGATGCCATTGAACAGCGCTCCAAGGAAACCGGCTCCCACGTGCGCCGCGTTGCACTTATGTCCGAATTACTTGCATTGAAATTAGGCCAAAGCATTGAATACGCGGAGACACTCCGGCATGCATCGCCACTGCACGATATTGGCAAGATCGGAATTCCCGAAACTATTTTGCATAAATCGAGCAAGCTGGAGGACGCCGAATGGGAAATTATGAAAACCCATGCCCAAATTGGTTACGATTTATTAAAGGAATCCACCCGCACCATCGCCAAAATGGGCGCGCGTATCGCGCTTAGCCACCACGAACATTGGGATGGCAATGGTTATCCCAATGGGCTTAAAGGTGAAGAGATTCCGCTCGAAGGACGCATAGTGGCCATTATCGATGTGATCGATGCGCTGGGCTCCGAACGCGCCTATAAAAAACCCTGGCAGGAAAACGATATTATCCACTACATCAGCGAGCGCAGCGGTAAACAATTTGACCCCGCGATGGTCGACGCCGCGCTTTCGCTCTTCGATAGTTTCCGCGAAATCCGCTGCAACTTTCCCGACCATTTCCATCACTGATTCTGGTTGCTGATGATGCACAGAACTCTTTACGATATTTTGCTCGATGTATCCAAATCCGCCATGATCGATGCGGGTAACCTGCAAACTGCGGGACGGCTCATCCTCACCGCTGCGATTGACGGCTTGCAGATTAACCGCGCCGGGATCTGGTTGCTCACTGATGGCAAACAAGCCATCCGCAGCAAAATGTTAATGGACGGCGATAACTGTATATTCGACTGTGATTTGCAATTGACGCGCAGCGATTATCCCCATTATTTTACCAGCCTCGATAGCGCGCGTGCAGTGATTACCAACGATGTTTGCGCGGAGCAAAACACTGACTTTCGCGCTAATTATTTAATTCCCTCGGGTATCACCTCGATGCTCAACGCTCCCATCCACCACAGGGGCGAAATGCTCGGCATTATTTGCTGTGAGCATCAAGGTGAGCTTCGCGCCTGGACTAATGAAGAAATCGCTTTCACCAGTGCGCTCGCCGACACCTATGGCCGCGCTATCAGCGCTGCCCAGCGCAATGAATATGAACAGCAATTAAAAGAAATCAATGAGCAACTCGAACAAAAAATTGATGACCGTACCAATGTATTGCAAACCGCGCTGCGCAATTTAAATCACACCCAGGCAAAATTGATTGAGAGCGAAAAACTTGCCTCACTCGGACGCCTCGTCTCTGGCCTTGCGCATGAAATCAATACCCCGCTCGGCATTTCGGTCACCTCCTCCAGCCACTGTGCGAGCGAATTAAACCGTGTACAAAAGCTTTATCAGGAAGATGCGCTCAATGAAGAAACCTTCGCGCTATTTTTGGCGGAACTCGAGGATGGACTGGGGTTGATCAATGACAATCTCCACCGCGCCGCTACCCTGATACAAAATTTCAAATTATCCGGCGCCATCCATACCGCGAATGAAGAGGAAGCATTTGAACTGCGCGCCTGCATTGAACTCACCTTGAAAAGTTTGCAGCCCCTGCTGAAAAAAAACCGGATAGATTGCATCCTGGCCCCCGGCCCGGAAATAACCCTCAACAGCTACCCGGGCGCCATCGCCCAGATAATTACCAACCTGATTACCAATTCAATCCACCACGCATTTGCCAACACCATTGAAAAAAAAATCCAGCTGCAACTGGAGCGAACACCGGAGCGGATTACCCTTCACTACCGCGATAATGGTTGCGGCATCGCCGACGAAATCCGCCCGAAAATTTTCGAACCTTTTTTCACCACCGCACGCCGTACCGGCGGATCGGGGCTGGGCCTATCAATTGTCTACAATCTGGTAACGCAGAAATTGGGCGGGGAAATTGTGATTGATGCAGATCAAAGTAGCGGAGCTGCATTTACCATCCACCTTTCAACCCAATAATCCCTAGCGATGTAAACCATTAATAGTAAAAGCCGAAATATAAAAAAGCGCGCATTTCTGCGCGCCTTCCCTAACACAAAACTTATCGGATTTGTAACGTGAACTCACCAGTACCTATTTCACGGCAAGAGTTTCATACGAATAAGTAAATTTCACTGAACTTTCGCTACCGTTGATGGAGTCAGGTAGATACTCATCATAGCTTATGGAACCCACCACATACTCATTTTCTGCCATGCTATAAGCATAGACAGTGGCGAAATTGAAGCAACCATTCGAATCCAACACATAAGTGCTGTTACGAGAAGATATTGAACCCCATTTGTAACAACGTGTTTACACCGTTGAGACTGATTACTACCTGGTAACGCAAAGCTGCCAATAGATAAAATGTCGCGCAAGGTGCTATTCGAAGGTGCAAAAAAATCTCACACCTGGATGGAAATTTCATGGTGTCACATTATAAAAAACATTTTCTGTAAAAACCGAATGTAAACTTTGGTTTTAATCATGCATTAAGAAAAAATATACTAGTTAATG
>JAJQJO010000054.1 GCA_021323495.1 Cellvibrio sp.
TGAGCTTGTTGGCACTGGGCAGCCGCCCGGCCAAACGCAAATCCACTGGCGGGGTAGAAAGCCTGCGCGCCATTCCCTGGGTATTTGCCTGGACCCAGGTGCGCCTGAACTTGCCCGCCTGGTTGGGTACCCGTCAGGCATTTGAATATGCCCTGGAAAATGATCCGGCGCTCCTGCAAGACATGGTGAGTAACTGGGCATTTTTCTCCAGCTTCCTCGACCTGCTGGAAATGGTGATCGGCAAAGCTGACGGCCCTATTTGCACCTATTACGAGGAGCAGTTGGTACCGATGGAATATCGCGGTCTGGGCCAGGAATTGCGCGGCGACCTGAAAGCACTCGAAGACCTGATTAACAAGATGAAAAAACAGGATGTGCTGCTGGCGGACGACCCTATGCTGCGCCAATCGCTGGAGGTGCGTAAGCCTTATGTCGATCCACTCAATTACTTACAGGCTGAGTTGTTGCGGCGTTATCGCAGCAGCGAAACCATCAGCCCGGATCTCGAGCGTGCGCTCAAGGTGACAATGGCAGGTATCGCGGCGGGTATGCGCAATACCGGTTGATATTTGCCCGCACGGGCGAAAATAAAACGGCGCACAGGATATTCCCTCTGCGCCGTTTTTTTTATTGTGCCGTTGATAATTTACCCCCTTCGTTTAACGCAGCGTGCAGGTTTTTTCCACCTGCGCTGTCCGCTCCTTTTGCGTAATTATTTTCCGCTTTGGTCGCTATGCATCTGAGTAGATTCACTCAGGCCGGCTGCTTTGACACCTATATAAACCGCGTCTATACCTAGTTAACCCACAAGACAGCAAAGTATGCAGGAGCAACAATTACAGCATCCTGCGGTTTTGCTATTGAATTTGACGGACACAACCAATGAAAAACAGCTATCCAAGCGGGGGTTCCCCCACTCTTTATTCAACCCCCCGGCGCGGCCCATCAGACCTTATGGTAATCGCAGCGATTGCGGTGTTGGGCCTCATTGGTTTGTCACTGCTTGCGTTAGTTGAGTTAGCGGTTTTGTGGAAGGCATTGTTGCTGGTGGCGATGCTGGCGGCGGTGGTGATTGCCTGGATGCAAGTGACGCACGCGGCGAAACGCGAGCGCGATAACCAGGCCGCGTTGACGCAGGCGCAAGGCGGGCACCAACTCGCGCAGATGTACCGGCCGGTGCTGGAAAATTACCAGCAGCTATTAAAAGAAATCCTGCCACTCTGGCAGCGCCAAACAGAATTGGCGCGTCATCAATTGGAAAGCAGCATCACGGAATTAGTAGGGCGGTTTTCAGAAATCCACCATCGTTTACAGGCGGCAGTAGCCAGCTCATCGACCACTGCAAGCAGCATGAAAGGTGATAACGGGTTGGGTGGGGTGATTCATTTTGCCAACGATGAATTGAGCCAGATTACCTACACACTGCGTCAGGCAATTGATCAGCGCGACGAATTGTTAGCCGAAATTTCCGGCCTCTCCAAAATCACCGTTGAATTAAGTGGGATGAGTGCTGAAGTTGCAGGCATCGCATCGCAAACCAATTTGCTTGCACTCAATGCCGCAATTGAAGCCGCACGGGCGGGCGAATACGGGCGCGGATTTGCAGTGGTGGCTGATGAAGTGCGCACATTGTCTACCCGTTCCGGCGAAACCGGTGCGCGCATCGGCCGCCGCATCGAGCAAATAAATTCTGCGTTGCAAACAGCATTGGATAGAACGGCTGAATACGCCGCCGAAGACAATACCCGCCTCGCCAAATCGGAAACATCGATTGAACAGGTGCTTAAACAATTCCAGAGTTCCAGCGAAAGTATTTTGCAATCAGCGCAAGTGTTGGAACACGAAAGTTCTGCGGTGCAGGCCAGCGTGGAAGAAGTGCTGGTGAATTTGCAATTCCAGGATCGCGTCAGCCAGATTTTAGGGCACGTAATTAATGATATGGAAAAACTGGTTGGTGCAATTGCCGATCAGGAAACCCGGCTGCGTCACGGCGAGCCGGTGGTCACCATTGATACCAGTGAATGGCTGCGCTCGCTGCAAAAAACCTATACCACGCTGGAGCAGGTGGATGTGCATCGCGGTAGCGGAGCGAAAGCGAAAGGCTCGAATAATTCAGAAATTACGTTTTTTTAGGAGTTGTGAATGTCCAAGGTAATTCTTGTTGTTGATGATTCTGCCAGTGTCAGGCAAGTCGTGGGTATTGCACTGCGCGGTGCCGGTTACACCGTAGTGGAAGCGAGTGATGGAAGGGATGCCTTGACCAAGTTAGATGGGCAAAAAATTAATTTGGTAATTTCGGATGTGAATATGCCCAACATGGATGGCATTACTTTTTTGAAAGAAATGAAAACCAAAGCCAATTACAAATTTACCCCGGTGATCATGTTGACCACTGAAGGTGCTGAAGACAAAAAACGCGAAGGCCAGGCTGCCGGTGCCAAGGCGTGGATCGTAAAACCCTTCCGTCCTGAACAAATGTTACAAGCGGTTTCCATGCTGATCTGACCGGAACTCTCTTTTAGTAGGTATAGGCCATGAATATCGCGCGAAAAAAAAATAAGGACACAACGACTCTGGTTTTTGAAGGCGACCTGACAATTTATTCAGTTGCGCAAATAAAAGATGAACTATTCGCTGACTACGAAAAGCTGGCCGATAAAATCGCATTGGATCTGGCAGCTGTCACTGAGATAGATACTGCCGGTGTGCAGCTGCTGTTATTTGCGAAGAAGTTTTTCTCCACAGTACATCGCTCATTTTTTATTAGCAAAAGCAATGAGTCGGTAGACGCAGTGTTAACTGTGTTGGATGTTAATACCTGTTTTGCTATGGAATCATAAGGATCCCGCTATGAATCTCGACGGCGCCTTGCAGACCTTCTTCGCCGAAGCGGAGGAATTACTCAATTCCATGGAGGCAGCCCTGTTGCGCCTGGACGAGGGTGACAAGGATATGGAAACCATTAATGAAATCTTCCGTGCAGCGCATACGATCAAAGGTTCAGCGGGATTGTTCGGGCTCGATGATATCGTCAGCTTTACCCATATCGTTGAAAACGTATTGGATCGCGCGCGCGATGGAAAAATTGTTATCACCAGCGACTTGCTCAGTATTTTCCTGCCGTGCCGCGACCATATCGCAACGCTGGTTGAAAATGCGATGCACAATCGTGCTAATGATGCGCAATGCCTTGCACATGGCAAAGCGTTGCTGGACTCTTTGCAACCCTGGTTGGAAACAAAAGCTAAAACGGAGGCGGCGAGAGTTCCCGATATTTCCGCTGCACCCAGGCAAGCCGGCGGCGCGGATACCGATCATGAAGCCTGGCATATTTCTGTGCGCCTGGGGCCGGACTTGTTGCGCAACGGCATGGATCCTTTATCCATCCTGCGCTTCCTGCGTACGCTGGGTGATATCACCCATATCGCTACCATCACCGAGCACTTGCCTGCATTTAATGATTATGATCCCGAGCGGTTATACCTCGGATTTGAGATTACCCTGGTCAGTAATGCCTCGCAGCAGCAAATTGAAGATGCATTTATGTTTGTGCGCGATGACTCGGATATCAAATTAATTCCACCGCGCAGCAATATTGAAGCCTATGTGAATTTAATTAAATCCTTGCCCGAAAATTCCCAGCGTCTGGGAGAAATTTTGGTCAAGAGCCATGCGATCAGTTTCCAGGAATTGGATGCAGCATTGGCAACCCAAAAACATCAGGCAAAAAGTTCAGGCGCGGTGGGTATGCTGGGCGACATCCTGATTGAAGAGCAAGCGATTCCGCCCGAAATCGTGAATGCAGCGCTCGACAAACAAAAGAAAATCAGCGAGAAAAAATCCTCCGGCGAAAATCGTTTTATCCGGGTCGATGCGGAGCGACTGGATATCCTTATCAACCTGATTGGCGAATTGGTTATCAATCGCCAGCGTGTTGATTTGCTGTCGTCCAAAATGGGCAATCCCACCTTGATCGAAGCGGTAACCTCAATGGGTAATTTCACCGAGGCGATCCGCGATGCCGCGCTTACCCTGCGCATGGTTCCGATTGGCGATACCTTCCAGAAATTCAAACGCGTTGTGCGCGACACCGCTAAATCAATAGGCAAAGAAATTGAACTGGAAATTGAAGGCGCGGAGACCGAGCTTGATCGCTCAATGGTAGAAAAATTAAATGATCCATTGATGCATATTGTGCGCAATGCGATGGACCACGGTATTGAATCCATCGCCGTGCGCCAGGCACGCGACAAGCCGGATGCCGGCACTATCAAACTGACGGCGCGCCACGATGCGGGCAATATTGTGATTGGCATCCACGATGACGGTGGTGGCCTGGATGTAGAAAAAATTCGCAAGAAAGCCATTGCCAACGGCATTTTGGAAGAGGGCTTACATCTCTCGCGCCAGGAATTGTTCCAATTGATTTTCCACCCCGGGTTATCCACCGCTGAGCAGGTGACCAATTTATCGGGCCGTGGTGTTGGGATGGATGTGGTTAAACGCAATATCGAAGAATTGCAGGGCGGTATTGAAATCGAAAGTGAAATTGGTGTGGGTACCAGTTTTAGTATCCGCCTGCCCCTCACCCTGGCCATTATTGATGGTTTCCACGTTACTGCTGGCCATATTGATTTCATTGTGCCGCAAAATACCATCCTTGAATGTGTCGATTTAAATTCGCTGAGCCATGTGCAAGGGCAGAATTGCGTCAATTTGCGCGGCGAGCAGGTGCCTTATATTCGCCTGCGTGAAATCTTTTCGCTGCAATCCAAAGACCATAGCCGGGAAAAAATTGTGGTGGTGCAATTTGGTGAAAAACGTGCGGGCATAGTAGTGGATGACCTGCACGGAGAAATTCAAACCGTAGTAAAACCCATGGGCCCGATATTTCAGGCCCTCAAGGGAATCGGTGGATCCAGTTTATTAGGTACCGGGGCAGTCGCGTTAATTCTGGATATCCAGCAGTTGATCAGCTTTGCAATTAGCCGCGAACATTTACGCAATAATACCTTTTTGGTAAGTGCGCAGGAGCAGCAAGAATGAACCAATCCAGCAAACAAAAAAAGAGTCAGGCTATCGAAGTGATCAAGCAATACCTGACTTTTCGCATAGGTCATGAAAATTACGGTCTGGAATTATCGCAAACCCGCGAAATTATCGAATACAGCGGTATTACCGAAGTTCCGCTCATGCCCAATTTTTTACGCGGTGTGATTAATTTGCGCGGTGAAGTGGTGCCGGTTATTGATTTGGCTGTACGTCTGGGACGTAAATCAATTGAGGTACAAAAACGCACCTGCATTATCGTAGTGGAACTGCAAAACAATGAGCAAAACCATGTGCTCGGTTTGCTGGCTGATGCAGTCAGCGAAGTCATCGAAATGAACGATGAAAATATTGAGGATGCTCCCTCCTTTGGTGCCAACATCCGTGCTGATTTTATTCAGGGTATTGCCAAGCGCGATGATGAGTTTGTGGTTTTGCTGGATGCAAATAACGCCCTGTCCATCCGCGAGCTTGCGCATTTGGTTGAAGCGCAGCTGCAATAATTCACCGGCAATCCGGAATCCTTGAGAGATCACCCATGTTCAGCAATCTCAGTTTGAAATCCAAAATTTTACTGCTCTGCGTCCTGATTGTGTTGGGGTTGTCGATGTTGGGCCTTACGGCTTATATGCAAATCCGTTCATTCAATATGGTAGTGGATGATACCGCTACCCACAGCCAGCGTCGCTCCGACATTCTGGTGGAAATCGAGAGCGCGGCGATTACTTTTAAAACGCAAGTGCAGGAATGGAAAAATATCCTGATTCGCGGCAACGATGCCGAACAATTCACCAAATATGTCGATGGATTTATTGAGGCAGAAACTGCGGTACAGAAGCATCTTGCTGCTGCATTGGCGCTGCAAAAAGAAGAAGGCATGGCAATGGATGCAATTGTTCTTTTGCAGAAAGAGCATACCCAATTGGGTAAAGATTATCGCGATGCGTTAAAAAGTTTTGATCAGGAAAACCCTAATGCAGGAAAAATAGTCGATAAGTTGGTCAGTGGTATGGATCGGGAAACCAGCCGGCAAATGCAGGAATTGGCTGATAGCACCACGAGTGGTTTTGATCAGTACCTATTGGACTCGGACGTAAAAACAGAAAAGATTTACCGCGATACTGTGCGTCTCCTGATAACAATTTGCCTTGGGGCTTCAATCATTATTATTGCGGTAATGACGTTTATCTTTCGCGATATGTTCAAACTATTGGGTGGCGAACCTGCCTATACCGCCAGTGTGGTATCGCAAGTAGCGGACGGCTATCTCAATTTGGATATACAACTCAAACAAGGTGACACCACCTCGCTGCTCGCCAGCGTAGCCAATATGAGCAAACAACTGGCTGACATTATCGGCGATGTGCGCAGTTCTGCCGATGCACTTTCGTCTGCCTCGGAAGAAGTGAACGCGACGGCTCAATCACTGGCTAAAGGTGCCTCTGTGCAAGCAGCGAGTGTCGAAGAGACTTCCGCATCTATGGAGCAAATGTCTGCGTCTATTTCCCAGAATAGTGAAAACGCCAAAATTACTGATGGAATGGCCCAAAAAGCTGCGCGCGATGCCGCGTCTGGCGGGGAAGCGGTAATAGGGACGGTAGAGGCGATGCAAAAAATTGCAGAACGTATCAGCGTAATTGATGACATCGCCTACCAAACCAATTTGCTTGCACTTAACGCGGCAATTGAAGCGGGCCGTGCTGGTGAACATGGGCGTGGCTTTGCCGTGGTGGCCTCAGAGGTGCGCAAACTCGCCGAGCGCAGCCAGGTCGCCGCGCAGGAAATTGGCACACTTGCATTGGACACGGTCAAGCGCGCTGAACATGCGGGAAATATGTTGAAGGATATGGTACCGGCAATTCGCAAGACCGCTGATCTGGTTCAGGAAATAGCAGCAGCCTCATCCGAACAAAATGCTGGCGTTGCGCAAATCAATGGTGCGATTGGGCAGGTGAGCCAAACCCTGCAACAAAATGCAGCGGCTTCGGAAGAACTGAGCTCTACCTCGGAAGAAATGAGTGCCCAGGCAATTCGCCTGCAAGAGTCGATGACCTATTTTACCCTGGATAATTACGGTTCAAAAAAAACAGGTAAACCAGTGAGTAAAAAATCATCACCATCCAGTAGTAAGCCTAAAGCGAGCAATAAAAAAAGTAGCGCAATCAGCGACGATGAATTGGATAAAAATTTTGTGCGTTACAGTTGAGGTAATTAGCTGCGCTGATTGCCTGGGTGATTTTAAATTTTAAGTCTTTGGAGCCAAAAAATGACCGTTGCCAAAAAAATGATTTTTCTGGTGGCTGCAGCCTTACTGGGGATTGTAATTCTGGCCGGGGCGGCTCAAATACAAATTAACAATGTGTTTGAACAGACTAATTACAGCAATGAGAACGTGATTCCCAGTATGAATTTGTTGTCCGGTATCCAGAGCAATGTTTATCGCTTTCGTATCCGGGTAAGTCGCTTTGTGTTAAATACCGACCCTGCACAAGTAGAGAAGCAGGAGACGGATATTAACAAAGCCATGAACGACGCCAGTGCTGGATTGAAAGAATATGAAACCTATGCCGATCAGCCACGCGATAAAGAATTATGGATTGCCGATACACAACACTTTGAAAAATATATGAGCCACCTTCCAGGAATTTTGGCGGCAACCAGGAAAGGCCAAACCGATGCGGCAATTGCGCTGATGGAACAGGCTGGCGAGGATGCAAGGTCGTTGGCTACAGCACTGGAAGAGCATGCTGCTTACAATATGGAGCTGGCTGAAAATGCCAAAAATACTGCCTTGGCAACCAAGGCCAGGGCTGCACTTTTATCCATTGTGATTGCGTCGATCACCTTGGTAGCGATTGCATTGATTGGATTTTTTATCGCCCGCAACCTGTTGCGTCAATTGGGCGGTGAGCCGGATTATGCCGCCGCCGTTGTGGCAAAAATTGCCGCCGGTGATTTAACCCAACACGTCGATGTTAAACAGGGCGATACCAGCAGCATGTTGGCGGCGATCCGTGAAATGTCGAATACCCTGTCGCAAGTACTGGGAGAAGTGCGCAGCTCGGCAGATGCATTGGCATCCGCTTCGGAAGAAGTCAACGCAACGGCACAATCACTTGCGAAGGGTGCCTCAGTGCAAGCGGCCAGCGTGGAGGAAACCTCTGCATCGATGGAGCAAATGTCGGCCTCGATTATGCAAAACAATGAGAACGCCAGCATCACTGATGGCATGGCCCAAAAAGCAGCGACCGATGCGGCTACCGGTGGCTCTGCGGTGGCGAGCACGGTAGAAGCGATGCAAAAAATTGCCGACCGTATTGGTGTGATTGACGATATTGCGTACCAAACCAATTTGCTCGCGCTCAATGCCGCCATTGAAGCGGGGCGTGCGGGTGAGCATGGGCGCGGTTTTGCAGTAGTAGCTTCCGAGGTGCGCAAATTGGCTGAGCGCAGCCAGGTAGCCGCGCAGGAAATTGGTTCGCTTGCCGGTGAGACAGTGAATAAAGCCGATAATGCGGGCAAGCTTTTGCAAGAGATGGTGCCTTCGATTCGCAAGACTGCTGACCTGGTCCAGGAAATTGCAGCCGCATCGATGGAACAAACGGCTGGAGTCAATCAAATTAACGCGGCTATTGGCCAGGTGAGCCAAACCATGCAACAAAATGCGGCGGCTGCGGAAGAATTAAGTTCAACCTCAGAAGAGCTCAGTTCACAAGCAATGCGTCTGCAGGAAGCGGTGAGTTATTTCACCTTGATGAACCAGGATCCGCGTAATACCTATGCCCGCGCACCACAATCCAGTCCAGCTATCCAGCCGCGCAAAAAAGCGGATAAAAAAATAATGAGTGATGATGATCTGGATAAGGATTTTGTACGCTATTCCTGATCCACTATTGCCGGATGCTCGACCGGAAAATTAATTGTCCAACCTGAGGAGTGGCATAGGGATAGAGGGCACCTTCTGTTTTAGCAAAAGTAAATAATGATGAGCCAGCTTATGGAAATGGAAAGTGCAACCCCCGTTCCCTCTGATAAAGAGTTTCAGTTATTTCAACAATTAATTCAGCAAAAGTTAGGTATTTTTTTGCCTGCGCAAAAAAAAGCACTCTTGAGCAATCGCTTATGGAAACGCTTGCAAGCGTGCCAGGCGAAAGGCTTCGGCGATTATTATCGATTGATCCAAAGCCCGCAGGGAAAGGGTGAGTTGAGTCTTGCGCTGGAATTAATTACCACCAATGAAACCTATTTTTTCCGCGAGCAAAAACATTTTGATTATTTGCAGGACGATATTTTGCCCAAGCTGCGGCCGGGGAATAGTTTCCGCGTGTGGAGCGCCGCTTCATCCACCGGTGAAGAACCCTACAGCATTGCCATGGTGTTGAAAGACCGCTGTACCTGTGAGTGGGAGCTCTTGTGCTCGGATGTAAATCGCACGGTAGTAGAGCAGGCCAAGGTAGGGATTTATCCGGACATGCGCATTAAAAATATTCCGCAGGAATATTTGCGCCGTTTTTGTCGCAAAGGGGTTGGTCCCCAGCAAGGTAATGTCCGTGTGACCGCAGAATTACGCCAGGCAGTGCAATTCTTTACTTTGAATTTGCATGAGGATTTCCCCGATATTGGAAAATTTGATTTGGTATTTTTACGCAATGTGCTGATTTATTTCGAGAATGATAATAAGTCCAGAATTTTGGATCGCATTGCAGAAAAGCTGAATCCAGGCGGGATATTGTTTGTCGGTCACTCCGAAAGCTTGCATGGGATCAGTTCGCGCTTTGTGCCGGTCAAACCCGCTATCTACCGTTTAACCGGGCGGTAAGTTTTATGGCCGTTGTGCCCATCATCAAACCACTGCACAGCATCCATCCGGGCGAGTGGTATTTTGGTGTTGAATATGAACGCTTGCATACTGTACTGGGCTCTTGTGTCGCCCTGACTGCCTGGCATCCAACCCTCAAGGTCGGCGGTATGTGCCATTATTTATTGGCGAAAGACCCCGCGCAAAAAGTGGGTGCAGCACATAAAGACAAGCAGCAGTTAGCCGATTGCCGCTACGCGGTAAATGCCTTGGCGGCAATGAAGAACGCGATGCAGGCTTATGCGGGAATGGCTGAATATCAATTAGGTATTTTTGGTGGTGGCGATATGTTTGCCTATAGCACGTCGACATCCATCGGTCAGGACAATATCGTCTATATCCAACAATGGTTAAAGCGTGAAAACCTTCGTCCCATGCATACGGATGTCGGCGGGGCAATTTCCCGTTCATTGCTGCTGTTGATGTCCACCGGCGAAATCCAGATAAAACAATATTTAATGGATCACCGTTGAATTATTGAAATACCGGTTTGATCGACGATACTTGATGAATTGCATTAGCACCCGTTACCGGTGTGTCGGTCGATATAAAACTCGCTGAAACATTGAGTAAAAAGTTGAGAAATTATGACAATTAATGTGTTGGTAGTGGATGATTCAGCGGTAGTGCGCCAGGTGCTCAGCAGTGTGCTGGGCGAGGCACCGGACATTACTGTGTATGCCACCGCTTCGGACCCGATTTTTGCCCAACAGCAAATGCAAAAAAAATGGCCCGATGTGATTTTGCTGGATATAGAAATGCCGCGCATGGATGGCCTGACTTTTTTACGCCAGCTGATGAACGAAAGACCAACACCAGTGATTATTTGCTCATCGCTGGCGGAAAAAGGTGCTGAGTTGACCCTGCAAGCGTTGTCAGCGGGTGCGATTGATGTCATCACCAAACCGCAATTGGGGGTCAAGGATTTTTTGCTGGAAGCAAAACACTTGCTCTGGCAAACCGTGCGCGGCGCGGCGGGCGCCCATGTGTCGCGCAAGGCACTGGGCATCGATGCCAAAAAAATTACCTCAGTGGTACCTGCGTCTGATTTGGTCGCCATGACCGCTACTACCGATACCATTATTGTGATTGGCACATCGACCGGTGGCACCCAGGCGCTGGAAGAAATACTCAGTAAAATTCCACGCACTTGTCCCGGCATAGCCGTGGTCCAGCATATGCCGGAAAAATTTACCGCCGCTTTTGCCAAGCGCCTGGATGGTTTGTGCCAGGTTGACGTGAAAGAGGCCGAGAGTGGTGACCGTTTGATTCCCGGCCGCGTCTTGATTGCGCCCGGCGGGCACCATCTGGAAGTGCAGCGTTCGGGCGCGCAATATGTTGCCAAAGTGTTTCGCGGCCCCAGTGTGAACCGCCATTGCCCATCGGTAGATGTATTATTTCGTTCGGCGGCCCGTGCAGCGGGGCGCAATGCCACGGGTATTATCATGACCGGTATGGGTGATGATGGTGCCAGAGGATTATTGGAGATGCGCCAGGTTGGCTGTAGAACCATCGCACAGGACGAAAGTTCGTGTGTGGTATTTGGTATGCCCAAAGAGGCTATCAGCCTCGGTGCGGCCAAAGAAGTTATGCCACTCTCACAGATTCCCTCCGTACTCGGAGGCAAAGCATGAAATCACTGATTTCCGAGTTAAGTGTATTGGTTACTGATGACAGCCTGACCCAGCGCCAATACGCCAAGGAATTGTGTAAGGATTTGGGCGTGATGGATCTCCACGAGGCCGCCAACGGCGTGGACGCATTGCAAGTATTGGACGCACGTAGCGTGGACGTAGTATTGATTGATCTGGAAATGCCGGTTATGGACGGGGTGGAATTGATTCGCTCCATGGCACAGAAAAAATTTGTCAGCAGCGTCATTATCCTGAGTGCCAAAGATCCCATTTTAATTGCCAGTGTCGGCACCATGGCTGAGGCTGATGGTTTGCATGTCCTGGGTACTTTTCAAAAGCCGCTCTTGCCGGATGCGCTGGAGTGCAGTTTGTTGCGCTTTATCCAGGACGCAAAAACCAAGGCAGCGGAACCCAAGATTGCGCTTGAAAATGAAGTCACTGCGGTCGAGTTAAGCGAGGCTTTGGCGAATGGTGACTTGACCCTGGCATACCAGCCCAAGCTCACTGTGCAGGGGCTTATGCTAAAAGGGGTTGAAGCCCTGGCGCGCTGGCGCCATCCGCAAAAAGGCATGATCTCCCCTGGTGTTTTTATTCCGCTCGCTGAACGTCACGGCATGATCGATATGCTCACCCGCCATCTTTTGCATGTGGCATTCCAGCACAAAAAAAATTGGCAGAATTTTGGTCTGCGTTTCAATCTCGCATTTAATTTATCACCGCTATCGCTGGCCGATTCGGACATGGTGGATTGGTTGTGCAAACTCACTGAAGACTACGGCATCGCACCCACCGATGTTACCTTTGAGATTACCGAGAATGCCCTCCTGGGTGAATTGGCGAGTGCGATCCGCACGCTTGCACGGTTGCGCCTGAAAGGTTTTCATATTGCGATTGATGACTACGGTACTGGCTTTGCGAATGCCCAACAATTATCGCGTGTGCCCGCGACGGAATTAAAAATTGATCGCTCACTTGTGCATCGCTCCGCGGCGCGCCCGCAACAGCGGACGATTCTGGCAAGCAC
>JAJQJO010000055.1 GCA_021323495.1 Cellvibrio sp.
GCCTCGCGGATATAGTCGATAAGAGCCGCTTTTTTGTCGCCATTAAGGATTGCGCCCTCGGTTAAGGCGATGTGCGCTTGCGGATGATTGACGAGTAATTTATTGATCAGTTTTACATAGGCGGTGACATAGGCTTCGCGCTCGGGAATACCGGTGCTGAAGTCATTGGTGCCGATACTACTGACAATTAAATCAGGCTGATATGAGGAGTGATCCCATTTCATGTCTGGATCATTATCGCCTACCGCAAATTCATAAAAATCCGCCAGGTTAGCTTCATCGGTTTTGCCATTCCAGCTGCGCACCAAACCGCGTCCGCCCCAACAGACCAGATTGACTTGTGCATTGAGTATTTCGGCGGTGAGCATGCCGTAGGACGCGCGCGCATTCCACCAACGGGTATTTTTTTCTTCGCCGGCCACGCGGTCAATTGCTTCTCCGCACGTGACCGAATCACCGAGTATCAACATTTTGCGTTTGGGCAATATGGGAGCGGGTAAAAATTTTTCACCTTTGAGCGAGAAGCTCTGCAGCCTTGCCTGGCCGTGCCAGTTTTCCGAGCGATGGATAATTTCAACGGCATGTTTGCCACTATCGGGGAAACCAAATAATTCGACCGGAGCCAAATCGTGCCCAATTTTTATTGTCGTCGCGGGTCCGCCATCAACAATGACATCAATCCAGGAATTGCCTGACGAGCTTTGTAACTCGGCAGCAAGGCTGGTGCCTATCACCTCGGTTTTAAAACTGACACCAGGAAAACCAAATGTCAGGCTCTGGTCGTCATTGGTATGGGTGCGCCCCATGTGCGCAATATGGGAATCGGTGGCGGAAACAGTGATCACAGCGATATCCTGGTGTCGGGTTGCGCTACAGCCAGCTAATAAAATGGCGGAAAAAAAGAGCGCGCAGGAAAAAGAATCGGGTTTCATGGTGCTATCTCCATGCAGTGGTGGGACGGTGGGCCATGCCCGCCGCCAGGACAATTTAGTGCAGCAGGGTCTTGATATCCGGCATCATTGCCTCCGCCCAGATTTGATAGCCTTTAGCGGTGGGGTGCAGAAAATCAGCCATTATTTCCGGCGCAATATCGCCATCTTTTTGTAGCAGTTTTGGACCGTAATCCTTAAAGAAAATCGTTTTGTTATCGCCCAATCTGGCGATAATGGTGTTGAGCTTCGTCACTTTGCTGCGGTTTTCCGAACTCGGCGCCTGATCGAAAGGAAATACCGCATTTAATAAGA
Source organism: Cellvibrio sp. (assembly GCA_021323495.1). Classification (GTDB taxonomy): domain Bacteria; phylum Pseudomonadota; class Gammaproteobacteria; order Pseudomonadales; family Cellvibrionaceae; genus Cellvibrio. Next base: position 1,245 of record JAJQJO010000055.1, read on the forward strand.
TTTTGCTGTCGGGCCAAGCCAGTTGTAACTGCTGCACCACCCTGGTTACACCAGCGGCGGCTTGTTCGGGTGTCTCTTGCAGGCCGCCGATATTATTGACGCCGATTAATAGCACAATCAGTTTCGGTTGGATATTACCTACCGCGCCATGTTGCAAACGCCAGAGCAGATTGCCGGTGTGGTCGCCACCTATACCAAAATTGGCGGCATTGAGCGGTTTGAAATTTTCTTCCCAGATTTTTTGATCCCAACCGGCGGTAATTGAATCGCCCACAAACAGTAGATCGACCTGATCGTATTGCGCGACCAAGGTATCTTCCGCATGCATTTTGTCCCACGTCGAAACTGACATCCACGAATAGTCAATTGTCCGCTTGGTTGGTGTGATGCCGTTGGGAGGGATTGGAGCAAGGGCGTTAACAAGCTGGCACAAACAGGCGAGGCTAAAACCGCAACACAGGCGGACAATATTTTTTTTATGCAGAGGCATAGGTGAATCCTGCTCAATAGTGGTTGGGTATTTACTGCCGTTTCTATCCATTCCATGAGAACGATGATTGGCAGAACTGTATTGCAGGCCGCGTGTTTTTTTCTATGTTTTTTCTATTTTATTTCGTGCGTATTCGCAGTGTTGTTACTTAATTTTTCAAGCTTAGCCGCTCGTTGTGCAGATTCAAGCTCTGCACGCCGGCGATATTTAAAATCAAATCAAGCAATTCATCCCAGGGTTCCGCATTGCGCATACCTTTTACCGCTTTGTCGATTCCATTGGCTTTGCGCAGCAATTGTTGTAATTGTGCCGGTTTCAAGCGACGCAGCGCTGCCTGGATTAACGGCTGGCGCTTATCCCAGACACCCGCTTGTTTTGCAGCCCATTCAAAATGTTTGCCTTGCGCAACAGCTTGTGAAATCTGGATCAGCGCGCGAATTTCGCGGGTGATTGCCCAGAGAATATTGATTGGCTCAGTACCTTCGGTTTTTAGGCCTTGCAAGGTGCGTACAGCGGCGCGCGCATCGCCATGCAGGGCTTTGTCGGTGAGGCCAAACACATCGTAGCGTGCACTATCGGCCACAACGGAAGCCATCAATTCGTAGCTGATACGACTGTCAGTAGTGAGCAGTTTTAATTTTTCAATTTCTTGTGCGGCGGCGAGCAAGTTACCTTCAATACGCGAGGCAAGTAAATCGATCGCATCGCTGTCGGCGTGCAAACCGGATTTTTGCAGGCGTACACCAATCCAGCGTGGCAGTTGTGCGGGTGTGATTGGCCAGATCTGGATATGCTGCCCTGCATCTTCAATGGCTTTAAACCATTTGCTTTTTTGGGCGGCGCCATCGAGCTTATCGGTGACGATTAACAGCAAATTATCGGGTGCAGGTGACTGGGCGTATTCTTGTAAAACTTTGCCACCTTTATCGCCCGGTTTGCCCGAAGGCATGCGCACTTCAATAATTTTTTTTTCGGCAAAGAGTGAGAGGCTATTGGCGGCGGCCAGCAATTGCCCCCAATCAAAACTGGTATCTATGTGGTACAGCTCGCGCTCGCTAAAACCATTTTTGCGCGCGGCGGCACGGATCTGGTCGCAGCATTCCTGAATCAACAGCGGCTCATCACCGGACACCAGATAAATGGGCGCCAGTTGTTTGCCCAGTGCGGCTCCTAATTGTTCGGCGCGCAGTTTGGGCATGTTATTGCGCTGCAGCAGTTGGGGAGCCAGGAGCGGGACTGGCGCTAAGTTTTTTCAAGCGACGCAATACACTTTGCGCAAGTTCACGGCGCATTTCCTGCAACACTAGTTCTTCTTCTTGCGCTGCGCCATTGGCATTGTTCACGTTGTAATTGTAGGTGCGTGAAATGCGTGCGCTGGTTTCGTTCGGAGTGATGGTGCTGCCGGCAGCGTTGATAATGCTGTAGTCCACACGCAAGGTTAGTTCATAGGCGCTGGTCAATGCATCGCTGCCTACACCGGCGGTGCGGCGGTCGAGTTTTTCACTTCCCAGGTCAAGAGTATATGAATTGGCGGTGGAGGCAGTCAGTTCATTGATTTTGTAGCCGGGCAAAGATTCGCGCAGCGCATTTACCAGTGGACTGTGATCATCTTTGGCGATAATCACCAGATCGAGCGGTGCGGTCATCGCCAACTTGTCTTCCTCTGCCACCGAGCCACGCAAATGCCAGCCGCAGGCGGAAAGGGTGAGGACTAATAAACTGACGATAATTTTTTTCATAACACTCTCGATAGGGATTTGTCTCGTTCCCAAGCTCTGCTTGGTAATGCATATCTATATGCAGAAATCGTTGTCTTTCAGTGCGGGATATACACTCCCAAGCGGAGCTTGGGAGCGAGGGTTAAGCATTAACTGGCAACAATATTCACCAGCTTGTTAGGAATCACAATGACTTTACGTACGGTGATGCCCTCAAGGAAGCGTTGCACGTTTTCCTGTGCGAGCGCGTCGGCTTCAAGCTGTTCTTTTGGCGCATCAATTGCGACATCCAATTTGCCACGCAATTTGCCATTCACCTGGATAACCACTTCAACGGTCGAGCGGGTCAATGCACTTTCATCGAGTGTCGGCCATTTTTCATTGAGCGGGATGCTCTGGTGACCAAGTGCTTGCCAGAGCGAATGGCTGATGTGCGGGACAATCGGGGCGAGCAATAAAATCGCCGCTTCCAGTGCTTCGCGTTCCACCGCTAATCCAAGTGGATTGGCGCGGTCGGCGAGTTTGCTGGTCTCGTTAAGCAATTCCATGGTCGCCGCAATGGCGGTGTTAAATGTTTGGCGACGGCCGTAGTCATCGCTGACTTTCTGGATAGTCTCGTGCGTTTTGCGACGCAAATCTTTCTGCGCTTGCGGTAAATCAGCAACGATTAATTTGCCTGGCGTACCGGCGTTGATGTGGCCTTCAACCGCTTTCCACAAGCGACGCAGGAAGCGGTTGGCTCCTTCCACGCCCGAATCGCTCCACTCCATGCTTTGCTCTGGTGGTGCGGCAAACATGGAGAACAGGCGCACGGTATCGGCACCGTATTGGTTGATCAATTCTTCCGGGTCAACCGTATTACCCTTGGATTTACTCATCTTGGTGCCGTCTTTCAACACCATACCCTGGCAGAGCAAACGCTCGAAAGGTTCATCGCAGCTCACCAGTCCTTCGTCGCGCATTAACTTGTGGAAGAAGCGTGAGTAGAGCAAATGAAGGATGGCGTGTTCAATACCGCCCACGTATTGGTCTACCGGCAGCCAGTAATCGGCTGCTGCTTTGTCGAGCATTCCACTTTCAAAATTCGGGCAGGTGTAGCGCGCATAATACCAACTTGACTCCATAAAGGTATCGAACGTATCCGTTTCGCGTTCAACGGCTTGGCCATCCAGCTCGGCTTTGCGCCAGTCAGGATCGGCTTTGATGGGCGAATGAACACCGTTCATCACCACGTCTTCCGGTAGTAATACGGGCAATTTGTGCGCGGGGACCGGAATTTCGCCGCCATCGGGCAAATTGAACATCGGGATAGGCGCACCCCAGTAGCGCTGGCGGGATACACCCCAATCGCGCAGGCGATAATTGGTTTTAACTTGGCCTTTTTGCGCCATTTCCAAGGTGCCAGCGATGGAGTCAAACGCAGCGTTGAAATCCAGTCCGTCGTATTCGCCGGAATTGACCAGCACACCTTTTTCGGTAAAGGCGGCTTGGGTCAGGTCAATCGCTTCGCCATTCTGCGGTGCAATAACCTGGGAAATTGGCAAATTGTATTTCTGCGCAAATTCGTAGTCGCGCTGGTCGTGCGCCGGCACGGCCATTACCGCGCCCGAGCCGTAATCCATCAATACATAGTTGGCGATCCACACCGAAACCGGCTCGCCGGTAATCGGGTGCAGGGCTTTAATGCCAGTATCGATACCGCGTTTTTCCATGGTTGCCATATCGGCTTCCGCGACCGACTGCACTTTGCATTCAGCGATAAATTGCGCGAGCTCCGGATTCTTTCCGGCCAGCAGTTTTGCTATAGGATGTTCCGCGGCGAGGCTCACATAAGTCACGCCCATAATGGTATCGGGACGGGTGGTGTAGATATCAAACCCGGTGAATTCACCTACCGGTGAGGCCAAATCAAAATGCATATCCAGGCCGCGACTTTTTCCGATCCAGTTGCGCTGCATGGTTTTGACTTGTTCCGGCCAGTTGGGCAGCTTGTCCAGATCATTGAGCAATTCTTCAGCGTAGGCGGTGATTTTGATAAACCACTGCGGAATCTCTTTGCGCTCCACCAGGGCGCCCGAGCGCCAGCCACGGCCGTCGATCACTTGCTCGTTGGCCAGGACAGTGTGGTCCACCGGGTCCCAATTCACGGTCGCCATACGCTTGTAAACCAGGCCTTTTTGGTAAAGTCGGGTAAAGAACCACTGCTCCCATTTGTAGTATTCGGGCTTGCAGGTGGTCAGTTCGCGCGACCAATCAAAACCAAAGCCGAGTTGTTTTAACTGGCTGCGCATATGGTCGGTATTCGAGTAAGTCCATTTGGCCGGAGCGGTCTGATGCTTGAGTGCAGCGTTTTCGGCCGGTAAGCCAAAAGCGTCCCAACCCATTGGATGCAATACATTTTTGCCTTGCATACGCTGGTAGCGCGCGATTACATCGGTGATGGTGTAGTTGCGCACATGCCCCATGTGTAGCTTGCCGCTTGGATAGGGAAACATCGCGAGGCAGTAGAACTTTTCTTTGCTGCGATCCTCAATAACCTTGAAGCTCTGGTTCTCTTCCCAGTACTGCTGGGCGTGGGCTTCAACTTCGGCGGGGGTGTACTGTTCTTGCATGGGGCGCTCTTGCATTGGAATCTAAGGCCTATACTTAAGGTGAAGTTTTTTACTTAGGGTAAAAAGTTGAGAAAGGCGGTGATTATAGAGGCTGTACTGCCTATGTGGGTATAAATATCTTGAAGCGCTAGCGGGAGTTATTTGCCATGAAGCCAACCGACAATTTGACTGGAAAACCAGCCAACAATCCATATCATGCCCGGCAGTTTGATCTGCCTTCCAGGGCTGACGACCCCACCGCCGCCGGGACTTTCAAGCAGGAGGTGGACGGGTTGGTCAAACTTGAGCTGACCGCCGAGCAGATGGTGGGTGAGGAAGTTGATCTCGCCAAAGCCTACATTCGCGAGGATGCGCAGGGCATCTGGGGCGATTTGAAGCTGGGGTTCACCGAGTTGGAACTGATTACTGGTGACTGGCTCCTGCGTGCGGCAGATCCAACCCGCGTGGATTGGCAATTGCATCATTGGTGGGGTGATGAAGAATCGCAATTCCGTCACTGAGACTCCACTGCCGCATTTGTCCGATAAGTTTGTTAAGCTCTCGCTCGCCTGATTTTCGATAACAATTAACGAGCGAGAGAGATCCATGTGTTTATCCCAAGGGCCGTCCCGGGTGTATTTGCCCTGCTGCTGTATTGCCTGCCATTTATCGGAGTTGCCCAGCCTGTGACCGAATTGCCTGTTGATCCTATTTACCTGTGGGACGAAAAACCGCGCATATCGCCCGACCGTGAACATATAAAAGACCAGCGCGTTTACGCTGTTGATAACCCTGCCATGATTCCCTATTGGCCCGAGGCTGGTAAAGCCAATGGCACTGCGGTAGTGATTTTCCCGGGCGGCGGCTATGTGCGCCTGGCGATCAATCATGAGGGGCATGATATTGGCAAATGGTTTGCGGCGCGCGGAGTGGCGGCATTTGTAGTCAAGTACCGGATGCAGGAATACGGCTTCCCGGCGCCCCTGTTGGATGGTTTGCGCGCGGTGCGGCAAGTGCGTAAGCACGCCAGTGAGTGGCATATTGATCCAGCTAAAGTGGGGGTGATTGGTTTCTCTGCCGGTGGGCACTTGGCGGCGAGTGTCGCCACCCGTCATAACGTTGCGCTGGGTGAGGCTGATCCGCTGGGTGAGATAAGCGCGCGTCCGGACTTCGCTATTCTCGGTTATCCCGTGATCACGCTTGCAGGTGCCGATGCCCACGCTGGTTCACGCAAGGCATTGCTAGGGGATAATCCGGATCCGGAATTGGTGCAGGATAACTCTTTGCAAACCCGGGTAAAAACAGATGTGCCGCCCGTTTTTATGCTGCATGGCGTGGGTGACCAGGCAGTCCCGGTCGGCAATAGCCTGGCCTTTTTTAACGAAGTGCAAAAACACAATAAACAGTCCGAGCTCCACATCTACCAGACGAATATTCACGGAGTGGGGATGATTCAGGGGCAGGGTACAGTATCAAGCTGGCCGCAGGCGCTTGAATTATGGTTGGAGGCCGGAGGTTGGTTAAATCCATAATGTGCCTATATTACGGGTTGCTTCCAGTTGGCCATTTGGCATACAATCCCCGCCCCTGAAAACCGGTATACGACGCTAGTCTCAAATGCCCAGGCATATCGCCAAGCTACTTCGTGTCGTCCAAGCGTTTATTGGAGCAATGTAAATGAGTGCGTACGCAATTTTTGAAAGCGGTGGCAAGCAACATCGCGTAGTTGTGGGTGAAACCCTCAAACTCGAAAAAATCGATTTCACCACCGGTGGCGTTGTTGAATTCAACAAAGTGTATCTGGTTGCTAACGGCGCAGACGTCAAGATTGGCGCTCCTGTTGTTGAAGGTGCAACGGTTACTGCTGAGGTGGTCGCCCATGGCCGTGCCGACAAAGTGAAGATCATCAAATTCCGTCGTCGTAAGCACCACATGAAGCGTCAAGGTCATCGTCAGTGGTTCACTGAAGTTAAAATCACTGCTATCAACGGTTAATTGAGGAGGCTAGAAAATGGCTCACAAGAAAGGGGTAGGTAGTTCCCGTAACGGTCGCGATTCAGAAGCGAAACGCCTTGGTGTTAAAGCTTATGGCGGCGAACTGATTTCAGGCGGCAGCATTATTGTTCGTCAACGTGGTACTAAATTCCACGCTGGTGTAAACGTAGGTCTGGGTAAAGACCATACTCTGTTCGCGAAAGTGGACGGTACCGTTAAGTTCGAAATTAAAGGCGCTTTTGGCCGTCAATATGTAAGCATCATTCCTGCTGCTTAATATTGCGCTAAAATTTAGCCAGGCTTGCTGCTTGCAGTGGGCAAAAATGAAGAACAATAAAAAAGCCCTGTCGTCCCCGCCAGGGCTTTTTTATATTCAGGTTTCGATTGTTTTTATTGTATTGAATTTTTATTCCTCTGGAGTGCGTTGTGAAATTTGTTGATGAAGCCCCAATTCATGTCGAAGCCGGTAATGGTGGCAACGGGTTCATGAGCTTCCGGCGGGAAAAGTTTATTTCCAAAGGCGGCCCCGATGGTGGTGATGGCGGCGATGGCGGCAGTGTCTATCTGGTTGCCGACGAGAACCTGAACACCTTGATCGACTATCGTTTCGTGCCCAAATATCGCGCTGAAAATGGCCAGAAAGGTGGCAGTAAGGATTGTACCGGCGCTAAAGGTGCTGATTTGTTTTTGCCCGTCCCGGTAGGCACTACGGTTATCGATATGGACACCGAAGAGGTATTTGGCGATTTAACCGAGCAGGGCCAAAAATTGAAAGTTGCCCAGGGCGGCTTCCACGGTTTGGGTAATACCCGCTTCAAGACCAGTACTAACCGCACCCCGCGTAAAACCTCACCGGGTACGGAAGGTGAAATGCGCAACCTCAAGCTCGAATTAAAAGTGTTAGCTGATGTGGGAATGCTCGGTTTGCCCAACGCGGGTAAATCCAGTTTTATCCGCGCAGTGAGTTCAGCAAAACCGAAGGTTGCTGATTATCCATTTACTACGCTCGTACCTAATCTGGGTGTAGTAAAAGTGCAGCAGCACCGCAGCTTTGTAATTGCTGATATTCCCGGTGTTATCGAAGGTGCGGCAGAAGGTGCTGGCCTCGGGGTGCGCTTCCTCAAGCATTTAACCCGCTGTCGTTATCTGATGCACATGGTGGATATGGCTCCGGTGGATGATTCCAATCCCGCCGAGAGCGTGCGTATTATCGCCAATGAATTGCAAAAATTCAGCCCGACCCTTGCTACCCGCGAGCGCTGGTTGCTACTCAATAAAATTGATTTACTGCCGCCCGATGAAGTGGAAACGCGTTGCCAGGCAGTGATTGATGAGCTGAACTGGACTGGTCCTGTCTATCGCATTTCTGCGCTCAATCGGGAAGGCACTGTACCGCTGACAGGCAAGTTGATGGACAGCCTGGAAGCTGTTTGGGAAGAGGAAAAAACCAATCCTGAAGCACGCGAGCGCGAGGCTGAATTGCAAAATCAAATGGCGCAGGAAGCACGTGATCGCATTGAAGAATTGCGTGAAATTGAGCGCGAAGCGCGCCGTGCACGCGGCGATGTTGAAGACGATAATTTCAACGAAGATGATTACGATGTTGAAGTTATTTATGTGGGTCACTAATCAATGTTGGCTCAACCGGATTTAAGGGCATCGCGGTGATTAGCGCCAGCCGTAAAATAGTGTAACCTCACGCCCGGGTCCATTCCGGGCGTTTTGCATTAAGAGGCGGGAGATATGTATTAAGGCCTGCCGTATTGATAATGCGATTCCTATAAAAAATTTCACTTATTTATTCTTGAGCGCATCTGATTCATGAGCAAAAGAAACATCATTCCCCAAACCAAACGCTGGGTAGTTAAAATTGGCAGTGCACTCCTGACCAATGATGGTAAAGGCCTGGATGCGGTTGCGATTGCCGGTTGGGTTAAACAGATGGCTGAATTGCGCCTGCGCGGAATTGAGCTGGTTTTGGTCTCTTCCGGTGCAGTTGCCGCAGGCATGCGTCGCCTGGGTTGGGCCGCGCGACCGACTGAAATCCACCAATTGCAAGCTGCGGCTGCCGTCGGCCAGATGAGTTTGATCCAAACCTATGAAGTGGAGTTTCAGCGCTACGGTTTACTTACCGCGCAAGTGCTACTGGATCATGATGATTTATCGTCACGCCAACGCTATTTAAATGCGCGCTCTACGCTGAAAACACTTATTGGTTTTAATGTGGTGCCGGTCATTAATGAGAATGACACTGTCACCACCGAGGAGATCCGTTTTGGCGATAACGACACCCTTGGGGCACTTGTTGCAAATTTATTGGAAGCCGATTTGCTCGTGATCCTCACTGACCAAAAAGGTATGTACGACAGTGATCCGCGCTCCAATCCCAATGCGCAGTTGCTCAGCGAAATTGCAGCCGACGATACCCGTCTTGAACAGATGGCGGGAGGAACCGGCGGTGCATTAGGGCGTGGCGGCATGATTACCAAAGTGCGTGCCGCACGTGTTGCTGCGCGTTCCGGTGCGGATACAGTGATTGTTGGGGGGCGCATCGAAAATGCCTTGTTGCGTATTGCCGCTGGCGAAAATCTCGGCACTTTTTTGTGGGCGGAACAACAACCGCAAGCCGCACGCAAGCGCTGGATCTCCGGGCAGTTGCAAACCCGGGGTACCATTGTGTTGGACGACGGTGCCGCGCGCGTAGTGCGCGAACAGGGCAAAAGTATTTTACCGGTGGGCGTAAAAGAAGCACGCGGTGATTTCACCCGCGGCGATATGGTGATCTGCGAAGATTTAAACGGTAAAGAAATTGCGCGTGGTTTGATTAATTACCATGCTGATGAAGCGCGAAAAATTATTGGTAAGCCCAGCAGCCAAATTTTCGATATCCTGGGTTATCAGGATGATAACGAATTAATTCATCGCGATAATCTGGTATTGAGTTAATTGTCGTGCTATTTAATTCTCGCCGTTAGTGGTTAAAAAAGCCCGCGTAAAAAACGCGGGCTTTTTATTACCACATTATTTTTTCGGTTGCGACATTTTTGCCCGCAGCACGGTAATTGCTACTAAGCCCAGCAATAATAACAACAAGCTGGATGGTTCGGGTACTGAAACACCACGAATGTCTATTGCGGTACTATTGATAGTATCGATCAACACATCATTGCCGTAAGCATCACCAACGGCATTGGTTGTCAGAGAAAAAGTTCCGCTGCCAATTGCTGCCGCGTTTAACGAGACACTGAATAATGTAAATTCATCCTTTTGCAGTAATTCCAGATCCACCGCGCTATCAACGGATAATTCGGATATACGCAACCAACTCCATCCGCTAGTACTCTCCTGCAGGCTGCCAAAATTGCTCAGGTCCAGTTGATTGCCCAATATTGCATCGCCCCACACAATGCTGCTGAAACTAAACAGGCTTGAATCGTAATTGAAGTTGACATCGTAGTCGCCGAGCGATGGTGCACTGGCGTCATTCAAACCGCTGATGCGCACTTGCACTTCGATATTGTTGCCGATGTTAACGGCAGATTGATTGGCAATCAGGTCGATGCTGATTGCATTGGCACTAAATGAAAAGCACGTACCTAACATCAGCAAAGCGGTGAATAACTTTTTCATAATAAATCCTGGTGAAATAAATGGCCTCTATAGGACCGGAGGCCTTAATTGGTGGCGCAGCCGGGACGAGTGCATTGCAGCGTGAGCGCGCGGGCGTCATTGGTGTTAATAATTCCGTCGCCATTGATATCGCGTTGGTCGAGGGATGTTGGTGTAACGCCGCGCGCGTTGGTAATAATTTGCAAATCACTTTTATCGACATCGCCGTCACCATCCAAATCGATAATTAATTTGAGCGAAATTACCAGGGGGTCATGGTCGGATGAGCGATAGGCGTCGGTGTTATAGAAATTGGTTATTTGCGCTGCTGATTTAAATTCAGTGTTGTAATCCAGGCTGATTGGTTCGTCGGCATTGATATGCCAATCGGCTGCATTTAATACCTGCGGCGTTAATGAGTTGGTTGCAAGGCCGTGATCGAGATAACCTGCCTGGCCATCAAATACATAGGAGTAAGCACCGTTGCCGGAAAATTGATGAATCAAATCTATGTAGCCTGCGTTATTAATAGTAGTAATAGGGTCTTCTTTGGCGTAAGCATTTAAATCGCCAATGATTAAATAATCCTTGTCGATGACACCGGTTGGATTGGTATTAAGCCAGCTCACCAACGCATGGGCTGCGTGCGTGCGGGTAATGTTGCAATTGCCCTGACCATCACCGGTGTCCATATCGCCTACATCATTGCAATCCGAGCCTTTGGATTTCAGGTGATTCACCGCTACAGTCACTACTGCGCGATTGCTATTGACGCGAAAACTTTGCGCTAGTGCCGGGCGATTTTTAGTGTCGATAAACAAAGGTTCAACGGACGAATCGAGGATCGCGGTTTCGCCAAT
>JAJQJO010000056.1 GCA_021323495.1 Cellvibrio sp.
GTTTACAAAATTCAACCTGCCTTGCTCAAATCACTAGTCAGCCTGGGCGACGCGGCCGCCAGCGAACTGGAACATTCCCTAATTCATTTGGTGAAACTGCGCGCATCACAAATTAATGGCTGTGCCTTTTGCCAACACATGCATGCGAATGAAGCGCGTAAAGATGGCGAACAGCAACACCGTCTGGATGTGCTCCCAGCCTGGCGTGAGGTGGATATTTTTTCGGCACGCGAACGTGCTGCATTGGCTTGGACAGAAGCCCTGACACGCCTTGCTGACCAAGGTGTAAGTGATGCCAGTTTCACCCAAGTGGCAGAACATTTTAGCGAAAAAGAAATCGTCAATCTCAGTGCAGCCATAGCTACCATTAATGCATGGAACCGTATCGCGGTTTGTTTTAATTTCGTGCCCAATTTTTAACGCAACTTTTTTGGAGAAGGATTATGCAAGCGCGCTATTTTTTTACATTCTTTTTATTTTTATTATCGCCCTGGATCAGCGCCGCACCGCTGCAATTTGAAGCGCAATACCAAACCTTTGAAAAACAACCGGTAGCGCTGCAAGCATTGATTGGCAAGAAACCGGTCTATCTGAAATTTTGGGCAACCTGGTGCCTGGATTGCCGCCGTGAGCTGCCCAGCCTTGAACAAACCTATCAACAATATCGCGATAAGATCGCCATTTTTGCGGTAAATTTAAATATCAACGAAACTGATGAAGCGATTCGATCACTGCAACAGAAAAACAAACTTACCATTCCCATTTTGATGGACAATAACGGCACCATCGCCGGTAATTTTGAATTTAAGGGCACACCGTTCCATGTATTAATTAACGCACGGGGCGAAGTGGTTTACACTACCTACAAAGATGACGCACAACTGGCAACACAATTAGCCCAGCTTGCCAGCAACACCCAACCTGCAACAGCATCAACAATGCAAACCAATGCGGCCTCCAGCACACCATTACCCAAGGGCACCTCGGTAGTTTATTTTTCTGCAACCTGGTGTGACTGGTATATGAAAGATATTAATCCGGAAATGGCCAGTAACTGCATCAATGCACAACAAATGGTAAATAAACTCTATCGCAACAATCCGCATCTGCAGTTGACAACCTATGTCACCCACCTATGGACAGAACAAGCAGACATAGCCGAATACACTAAAAAATTCGCCATTCCCTACCCCATCACTATGGACGATAACAACCAGCAATTCCGTCAGCTACAAGCCAATGGATATCCGACGATAATTGTATTTGAAGATGGAAGGGAAATGGGCCGCTTTACCAATTTTGATAATGCAGGAAAAGTGCAAAAAGAAATTGAGGCATTACTGAAAGAAAAATAGGTTTTGCTAATCGTGCATATAAAAAGGGCACAACAAGCCAGAAAAACCATCTGGTCGGTTGTGCCCGTTTTTATGGAAATTTATTTCGAAATCAACATTTAACCACTTTGGTTTTTGCAACCAAATCATGAATGCAGCGTTTTTCTTTCCCAAAAATAAACAATATATTGATGATACTAAAAATTTGGCCCACTACAGGAATTTGGCCGGGCAACATATAAACCGCATAACGGATGACGAGCTGCGGTTGAAATACTGGAACATTCCCATTCAGATCAACAATTTTTATTTCCAATACTTTTTTCCCAACTGTCTGGCCGTTAGCAATCAAATAGCGATAATTGATTGCAAAGAAAACGATAATACCTAGCACTGCCATACCCAAAGAGTACACAAAACCTGGCTGACGCCCTTCCATAATGCCGTCAAAACCACCGGTGAAATACATGACCGGAATAACAATCACCATCATGATAATAGAATCGATAATCGACGCACCTAACCGTGCCCAGCGGGACGCCAGTGGTTTTTCACTGTCATCAACTTGCTCGACCAATTGGGCTTGTGGGGTGCTATAAACGTTATTGTCACTCATAAATGCTCCTGCTTCTCTATTATTAATGGTGATAAACCTGCATGTTCTTTACCGCACAGGAACTATAGCGAGAATTTCAGGGATTGAGAAGACATCGTCAATTTCAAACAATCAAAGGAACGGGCGGGCCCTGTTATTACCGCGCCTGCCATAGCGCCCCGGTCATTAATACGGATAAGTCAAAAATGAAAAGTGGATTAAGTTCACCAGGAAGTGAACCGTGATCGGATAGAGGATGTTTTTGCTCAGTGCATAACTCAGGCCATACAAGAATCCTGCGAGCGCGTACAACCAAATAGCCGCGCCGCCAGTACCGGAATGAATCGCTACAAATATCACCGTTACCAGCAGCAGCGGAATACATTCCTGTAGCGCTCGATTGGCCGTGAGGCTCGCGACCGCAGTGCGCAGGTTCTGCTGGAACAAAAACCGCATAAAGACTTCTTCAGCCACACAGGTGACCAACAAGTTTACTACCGCAAATTGCACTATTTGCTCTATTGCCTTCGGCTGGAAATGCAAATCCAACAGCGGAATCGCCACACCGATTATTAATGCAGGCGCTAGCAGCAGCAATAAAACCGAAGGTAGCCGGCCAGCGACAAATTCATTCGCGCGCAGTTTCGGCCAGAGCAAATACAACAAAATAAAACCAGCAATCCCTTTGCCGAAATCAATCGATAATTCATAACGCGCGGGCTCACCAACAGCGCCGGCCAAGCTATATAGCAGCGGATAAGCAAAGCCCTCGGGCTCATAGGTTGCCACCCGGAATGCCAAAGACACCAGCGATAACAACAACCCCGCTTTAATCCAGCGGTTCAACTCTTCCTTCCGGAAAAACCACGCAAGACCGGCAACGCCCGCCAAACCAGCTGCATTAGCCCAAGGCAGCCACCCCACCAAGACTAACACCGCGACCAAAACCGCCAGCACAACACCGGCTATCAATTCTTTTTTATTCACGATATTTTTTTACTCAGATTTAGATCGGGCCGTGTAAATTATCGCAATAAAATAAAAAAGCCGATTCTTTCGAATCGGCCTTTAATTTTTAATATTTTATTTACTCACCAAAAAACTTCTTCACTCCGTCAAACCAACTCGACTGTTTGGGGGAGTATTTCCCGCCTTTCATTGTCGTTTGGAAATCCCGTAGCAATTCTTTTTGTTTGCTGGTGAGGTTGACAGGCGTCTCCACTACAACACGGCAAAGCAAATCACCAACTCCACCGCCACGTACCGGCGTTACACCTTTGCCGCGCAGCTTGAAGAGTTTGCCGGTTTGGGTTTCCGGTGGGACTTTTAATTTTACGCGGCCATCGAGCGTGGGAACTTCAAGCTCGCCGCCGAGTGCAGCGTCGACAAAATCGATGGGGACTTCGCAGTATAAATCGGCACCGTCACGCTTGAAAATATTATGTTCGCGCACATGGACTTGTACATACAAATCACCACTTGGGCCGCCGTCCGCACCGGCTTCACCTTCACCGGATAAACGGATGCGATCACCGGTATCCACACCGGCAGGCACTTTAACGGAAAGGGTTTTTGTTTCTTCTGTACGACCCTGCCCATGACAGGATTTACATGGATCAGAAATGATAGTGCCGCGCCCGCGACAGGTAGGACAGGTTTGCTGCACCGAGAAAAAACCCTGCTGCATACGCACCTGGCCATGTCCCCCACAGGTGGTACAAGTAACAGGTTTGCTGCCTGGTTTCGCACCGGAACCTTCACAGGTTTTACAGCTGACCAAGGTCGGGATTTTAATTTGTACGCTGGTGCCCTTAACTGCTTCTTCCAAACTCAGCTCAAGGTTATAGCGCAAATCGGAACCGCGCGCGGGGCCACCACGACCACCACGGCCGCCACCACCAAAAATATCACCGAATACATCACCAAAAATATCGCTGAAATTATTAAAGCCGGCACCACCGCCCATGCCCGCCTGACCATCCACACCAGCATGGCCGTGACGATCATAAGCCGCACGCTTGTTATCATCCGAAAGCACTTCGTAGGCTTCGTTTGCTTCTTTGAATTTTTCTTCCGCACCTGGATCATCCGGATTTCTGTCCGGATGGAATTTCATCGCCACACGGCGGTATGCTTTTTTCAATTCTGCTGCGTCTACATCTTTTTTGACGCCGAGGACTTCGTAGTAATCGCGTTTTGCCATGGTGCTACCTTAACTGGAATTTCAGGTGATCGATTCCCCCCTTTTAACAGGGGGCCAGGAGGGATTTTTCTGTTGCCTAATCCCTCCCCCGCCTCCCTTTTCAAAGGGAGGAGCTTGACTCCCTTCGTGCGAGGCGTTGGTGTAATGGGTTTGAAAAATCGTTTATGAAAAATATTTGCTTCTTACATGACAAATGCGGGCAAGCCCGCATTTGTGTTTGGATCCTTAAGCTGGATCCGAATCGCGATGGGTAAAGCTTGCGCGCCACCCATCGTGCGACTTACTTGTCTTCTTTCACTTCTTCGAATTCAGCATCCACTACACCGTCATCAGCTGCTTTGCTATTGCCGCCCGCTTGTTGTGCGCCCGCACCAGCATTTGCACCCGCCGCCTGTTGTTCAGCGTAAAGTTTTTGTGCGAGTGAGCCTGAAGCTTCGGTCAACTTGGTAGTTGCTGCCTCGATCTTCGCGAGATCATCAGCTTTGGCTACATCGCGCGCTTCAGTCAGGGCAGCTTCAATTGCCGACTTTTCTTCAGCAGTCGCTTTATCACCCGCGTCTTTCAAGGTTTTTTCAGTTGCGTGGATCAAACCTTCAAGCGTATTGCGTGCAGCGACTACTTCTGCAAATTTGCGATCTGACTCGGCATTAGCTTCCGCGTCTTTAATCATTTTCTGGATTTCATCATCACTCAAACCGGAAGACGCTTTGATAACAATGGACTGTTCTTTACCAGTCGCTTTGTCTTTCGCGCTTACGTTCAAGATACCGTTGGCATCGATATCAAAAGTTACTTCGATCTGTGGCATACCGCGTTGCGCCGGTGGGATATCACTCAGGTCAAAACGACCGAGCGATTTATTTTGCGACGCTTGCTTACGTTCACCTTGGACAACATGGATAGTCACGGCAGTTTGGTTGTCATCCGCAGTCGAGAAAATTTGCGATTTCTTGGTAGGAATCGTAGTGTTTTTGTCGATCAACGGAGTTGCAACACCACCCATGGTTTCGATACCGAGTGTCAACGGGGTTACGTCCAACAACAGTACGTTGGTGGTATCGCCCGACAATACCGAACCCTGGATTGCAGCGCCAATTGCTACTGCCTCATCAGGGTTTACATCTTTACGCGCTTCTTTACCGAAGAAATCAGCAACCGCTTTTTGCACCAGTGGCATACGGGTTTGACCGCCTACCAAAATTACGTCATCAATTTCACTCAGCGATTTGCCAGAATCTTTAATTGCTTGTTTCACTGGTTCCATAGAGCGAGTTACCAGCTCTTCTACCAATGATTCAAGTTTGGCGCGGGTCAACTTCACTACCAGGTGTTTTGGACCCGTTGCATCAGCGGTGATGTACGGTAAATTCACTTCAGTTTGCTGGCTGGTGGACAATTCGATCTTGGCTTTTTCTGCAGCCTCTTTTAAACGTTGCAATGCCAATGGATCATTGTGCAGATCGATACCAGTATCTTTCTTGAAAGTCTCCGCGAGGAATTCAATCAAGCGCATATCAAAGTCTTCACCACCAAGGAATGTATCGCCATTGGTTGAGAGTACTTCGAACTGATGTTCACCATCTACGTCAGCAATTTCGATAATTGAAATATCAAAAGTACCACCGCCCAAGTCGTAAACCGCGATAGTGCGGTCGCCTACGCCCTTGTCCAAACCGTAAGCCAGTGCAGCAGCAGTAGGTTCATTGATGATGCGTTTTACATCCAGGCCAGCGATGCGACCAGCATCTTTGGTTGCTTGACGCTGTGAGTCGTTGAAGTAAGCCGGCACAGTAATTACCGCTTCAGTCACCGTCTCGCCGAGATAATCCTCAGCGGTTTTTTTCATTTTCTTCAATACTTCAGCAGAAATCTGCGGCGGTGCTTTTTTATCGCCCTTCACTTCCACCCACGCATCGCCATTATCGGCCGCAACGATTTTGTAAGGCACCATGGAGATATCTTTTTGCACAACATCGTCTTTGAATTTGCGGCCAATCAAACGTTTCACCGCATACAAGGTATTGTGCGGGTTGGTGACTGATTGGCGCTTGGCGGATTGGCCGACCAGGATTTCATCGTCGTTGGTAAATGCAATAATCGACGGTGTAGTGCGATCGCCTTCGGCGTTTTCGATCACTTTTGGTTTGCCGCCTTCCAATACAGATACGCAAGAGTTGGTGGTACCCAAGTCGATGCCAATAATTTTGCCCATGGTGTTGCTCCTAAAAATGCTATTTGTTGCTAAGTGCCGATGCGATATGACCTGCACTGAATTGTTGATTGCTTGCCCTTGTTGACGCCGATCAGTAATGATTTACGTTTTGTTGGCAGTTGCGTTCTATATTGGCGCGTGTGAAATTAATTCAAGCCCAGCGCACAAAAAATCCTCATCTTCGCTGTAGTTTCCCGCGCGCCCTTTTATTGCCTCTCACGAGAATCAGGGTGCTTTGGATACTACTACCATTGCTGGACGCACTAACCGGCCGTGCAGCGTGTAACCTTTTTGGAAACAGTTCAGCACAGTATTCGGTTCGACATCCGCATTAGGCACGGCAGAAACTGCTTGATGCAGGTTGGGATCAAAAGGTTCACCTTCAGGACTGACGGCAACTACCTGATGACGCGCCAGTGCATCCACAAAAGATTTGTGAGTGAGCTGGATACCTTCAATCACAGCAGCGAAAGCTTCATTGCTGGTATCAATAGCCGCGAGTGCACGCTCCAGGTTATCCACCACCGGCAACAAATCGTTGACCATTTTTTCCAGACCAAACTTGTGCGCTTTCTCAATATCTTGCTCGGCGCGACGGCGGGCATTTTGCGCCTCCGCCTGGGAGCGTAATGATTGTTCCTTGGCCGCTTCATATGCTGTTGCGAGGCTTGCCAGTTGTGCCTGCAGGGTTTCCACGTTTGGCTCGTCGGCAGTTTGGGGCTGCTCGGCCGCATCCTCGGCGGGGCTCGGCTCGGCCGCATTTTGAATATCGGTATAGTCTTGGGTTGACACTGTTTTCTCCAATCGCAGGTTGGGCAGATGCAGAGCTGGCCCTGATCCGCTTGAATTACTGTGGGGGCTATATGGGGTTGGGACGAGGGGATTCAAGTTTTGTCACCAAAGTTTTTCCCAGCTTAGTCCCAAGGCCGAATAAGTGACCGTGATGCCTCGCAGCAGCGTTTTCAAATCGAATTTCCCCCCCCCGCACCAGGCCATCCGATTATTGCTAGCACAAGCATGAAATACGCACAGATAAAAAGCATAAATAATGATTTGTGCGCCAAAATGGTGAATTCACCTTCCATATGCCGGGCAAGCATAAAAGCTGGGGTTATTGATTTAAATACTATTTGACAACGTTGTCTATGCAACCTAATGTCATGCCTGATCTGTTCTTAATCTAGCCACCCCAGGAGACACCATGTCACTGCGCATTAAAATCTGGATCGTCTCTGCCCAAATTCTGCTTGGTCTTTTGGGAATCATGCTGATTGGTTTATTCACGGTCCGCTATTCCAGCAATCAGGACAATACGGCGCGGGTGGAGCAGTTGCTTAACAGCACTTACGCCACCGTGATCCAGATGGAACAGATGGCCGCACGTGGCGAGCTGAGTGATGAGGCAGCCAAAAAAATTGCTACTACGCTGCTGCGTAACAACATCTATCACAAGTCGGAATATGTTTACGTCGCCGATGAACAGCTTGATTTCCTGGCAGCTCCGCTTGATCCCCAAATCCACGGCACCAGCTTCCATGAATTTAAAGACGGCAATGGCCGTAGCGTGGGCGAAATACTGCAAAAAGCCGTCGATAAAGCCCATGGCCAAACCGCCCGCTACCAATGGACCCAAAAACAGGCTGATGGCTCGATTGAAGAAAAACTTTCGATCGCCAAACTTTCGCCGCGCTGGAAATGGGTGGTGGGTACCGGGATTGGTTTTAACGAGGTCAACGCACGCTTTTGGGAAACTGCCAAATGGCAACTGAGCGTTTGTTTGCTGGTACTGCTGGTAATTGTCGTACCGGTGGTGTTATTTGCGCGCAAACTCGAGCGCGGCCTGGGCGCCGAACTGAAAGAAGTACTGACGCTGGTGCGGGCGGTAGCGAGCGGCGACTTGACCGAACGCAATGTCCGCCCGGCTGCGGAAGACAGCATCTATGGCTCGGTGGTGCGCATGCGCCATGCGTTGCGCGAGGTTATCTCGGGTATTGCACAAATGGTGTCGCGCCTGCATTCCATCAGCGACGATATTGTCCACAAAGCTGAAACCAGTACCGCGATGGCAGAGGACCAAAGCATCAATACCATCAAGATTGCCTCTTCGGCCGAAGAATTTAATATGCAGACCAAAGATGCAATGCAACAGGCCAAAATTGCCACCAACCAGACAGATCACGCCTCCAAAACAGCGACCCAGGGACAAAAATTGATTTCCAGCGCGGTCAAGAGTTTTGTGGAGATCGACAACAGCGTCATCCAGACCCAAGGCAGTATTGATGATCTGGCCGGGCGGATTAAAAGTATTTCGGCCGTTATTTCGGTGATTAGTGAGGTCGCCAACCAAACCAACCTCCTCGCGCTTAATGCCGCGATTGAAGCCGCGCGTGCCGGTGAACAGGGGCGCGGTTTTGCAGTAGTCGCCGATGAAGTGCGCCAACTCGCGCAGCGCACTACCCAAGCCACTAGCGAAATCAGCGAAACTATTACTGCCGTACAAAACTCCAGTCACATCGCCAAACAAAATATGGATGACATGGTGATCCAGCTAAAAGAGGGTATTGGCCAAACCCGCCAAGGCGGCGAAATTGTAGAAAGCGTGCGTCGTGAGACCGATGAAGTGGCAAAAATGGTAGCCCATATCGGCAACTCGTTAATCGAGCATGTGCAAGCAAGTACATTGATCCTGGAATACGTGAGCCAGGTAGAGCAGTCGTCTCTGGGTACGAAAGACGCGGCGCGCGGTACGCTGATGGCCTCGCAACAAATCCGCGATGCCTCCGATGAACTCAGTCGCCAACTGGAAGGTTTCCGCCTGTAATCGCGCCTGTTGCGCACCGCTAAACGGTTGCCACCCCCACCGTAGATACTGTATAAATAGCCAGACACTTGTTAACCCCAAGTGTCTGGCTATTTTGTTATGGCAACACTTGCGAGGCATCCATGCTCACTCACCTGAATATCCAAAATTTCACCTTGGTTGACCGGCTCGATCTGGACATAAAACCCGGTATGACCGTAATTACCGGCGAAACAGGTGCGGGTAAATCAATTGTATTGGATGCGCTCGCGTTGACGCTGGGTGACCGCGCTGAAGCTGACCGGGTACGTGCAGGTGCCAGCCGTGCCGACATCACTGCCAGCTTTGATACCAGCGCCATCCCCAGTGCCCAGGAATGGCTATTCAATATGGATTTGCAGCAGCCTGATAACCCGCACGAATGCTTGCTGCGCCGCCTGGTCAACAATGAAGGTAAATCCAAGTCCTATATCAATGGCCAGCCGGTCACCTTGCAGCAGTTGCGCATCCTCGGTGAAATGCTGATTGATATCCACAGCCAGCATGAACACCAATCGCTGCTAATCAAAGATACCCATCGCCGCCTGATTGATGAATTTGCCGGACAGACTGAGCTCGCCCGGCAAGTGCGCCTCGCCTTCCGCGAATGGCAGAGCCGCCTCGAACACTTTATCCACCTGCGCGACAATGCCGCGGATGTGAGCGCACGCTTCCAACTGCTCAGCTACCAATTTAACGAATTGGAGCAGTTAGGTTTACAAGCGGGTGAATTGGCCAAATTGGAGGCAGAGCAACGCAGCCTCGCCAACGCCGAAGAAATATTGCACGGCAGCCAGCAGTTGGCAGCATTTTGCGGTGATGACGAACAGGGGCTGAGCGTCAACTTGCACCGCGCCCTGCACATATTGCGCAACCTGCCGGAAAAAACCGCTGCGCTGCAAACGGCGGAAGAGTTATTGACCAGCGCACAGATACAGGTCGAAGAAGCGCAGCATGAGATTGACCGCCATATCGACAGTTTTAACCTCGACCCGGCGCGCCTGGCGGTGGTCGAGGATCGCCTGTCGGCGATTTATGACCTCGCACGCAAACACCGTATCCAACCCGAGGAATTACCATCATTTATCGACAAACTCAGCGCAGAACTGGAGCAGTTGCAAGGTGGTGATGGCAAACTCGACCAACTTGCACAGCAAGTCGCGCAAGCAGAAAAAGCTTATCGCCAGCTTGCAGAGCAATTGTCGGGCAAACGCAGTAAAGCGGGCACCAGCCTTGCCAAACAAGTGAATGAGCAGCTCAAATTATTGGCGATGACCAATGCCAACCTCAGTGTCAGCCTGCTGCCGCTCACCGATAAACCCGGCCCTAACGGATTGGAGGACGTGGAGTTTTTAATCAGCACCAATCCCGGTCAGGCACCGCGTCCGCTGGCCAAGATTGCCTCGGGTGGCGAGTTGTCGCGAATCAGCCTGGCGATCCAGGTGATCACCGCCAAAACCTCGGCTACCCCGACATTGGTATTTGATGAAGTTGATGTGGGTATCGGAGGCGCAACTGGTGATGTTGTTGGCCAACTGCTGCGGCAACTGGGTGAGCGCGGGCAAGTTATTTGCGTCACCCATCTCGCGCAGGTAGCAAGCAAGGGCCATCAACACTTGCAAGTAGTGAAGACCGCCAGCAAAAAAAGTGCGGAATCCACCTTGGTGGAATTGACCGGTGAAGGCAAGGTAGAAGAAATTGCGCGCATGCTGGGAGGATTAAAAATTACCGACCAATCACTGGCTCATGCACGGGAAATGCTGGAGCTTTAATTCTGCGGAAGCAGACAATAAAATCGAAATTAAAAATAAAAATCGGGCGCTGGAATAAAGATCATAAATAAAAAAGAAAAAGGGGTGATATAAATCACCCCTTTAAATTTTCACACAATTAACTAGTGTTTCTTTCTGACATACAAAACCAGGCTGTGATCGGTCAGTTCAAAACCGTATTCAGCGACTATGCGTTTTTGCAAGGCTTCAATTTCATCATTATGGAACTCAATGATCGTACCGGAATCTATATCGACCATGTGATCATGATGCTCGCCGCGCGCCACTTCAAATACCGAGTGGCCACCATCGAAATTGTGTCTCACGACCAAACCGGCGCTTTCGAATTGGGTTAGTACCCGATAAACAGTCGCCAAACCTACATCATCACCTTGTTCCATTAGCGCTTTGTAAACATCTTCCGCGCTCATGTGATGCTTTTCCGAGGATTCGAGCATTTGCAAAATTTTCACACGTGGCAAGGTCACTTTAAGACCCGCTTTGCGCAGTTCGTGGTTACCGTCTGCCATTATTTCCCCCAAACCCTTCTCAGTGTTCCTGTGGTTCGGGTATTATCCGCGTTCATTTTCGTTAGTGGAAGCCCTTGTATGAAATTAGCCAGCCGTGTTTTCCTGGCCGTTATCCTAGTCTCCAGCCTCACCGCTTGCTCCAACTTCCGCTTTCCTGGTGTTTATAAAGTCGGTATCCAACAGGGTCACATCATCACTCAGGAGATGGTGGAACAATTGAAATTGGGCATGTCCAAACGGCAAGTGCGCTTCGTACTCGGCAATACGTTACTCCCTGACACCTTTAACGATGACCGTTGGGATTATCCCTACAGTGTGCGTCGCGGTTCCCAAGGTGATATCACCCAATATTTGTACACCGTTTATTTTGAAAACGACAAGCTGGTCAAAACCGAAGGTGATTACCTGCCCGGCAAGGCTCCGCTGACCGGCGAAAAATCAGAGAAATATCTGGATGATATGAACCGCGACCTACCAGTTCCGACTGAAGACAGCACGCCACCCAAAGTGCCCGATCCGGACGAGATTGAGTAATACACCCTTTATTCAAGCTCAAAAAAACAACGCCCGGTTTAGCCGGGCGTTGTTTTTGGTAGCGGTTGTTGTGGAGATTTCCAGCTTTTGCCCCGTTAGCGACTGACACAAATTTGGTTACGCCCTTCGGCCTTGGCGCGATAGAGCGCCGCATCTGCTTCTTGCAGCAGTTGTTCTGCGCGTTCTATACCCGGCCGGTATGCTGCGATGCCTGCGCTCAGGGTCACATTAAAGCTGCGCTGGTCCACCGTGAAGGTGATATCACGGAGGCGCTGGCGCACATCTTCCATCAATAGCTGCGCCTCTTCGCGCTTACAGCGTGGCAGGACAGCGACAAATTCCTCACCGCCATAGCGTCCCACCGCATCGGTTTTACGCAACCGCTGGCGCAGCAAATGGGCGACCGCCTTGATGACTTTATCCCCGGCCGGATGGCCATAGGTATCATTTACCTGCTTGAAATGGTCGAG
>JAJQJO010000394.1 GCA_021323495.1 Cellvibrio sp.
TCTTTGGGTTTGAAAATCGCATCGCGGCTGTCAGTCAAATAGCGCTCGTTGTGATATTTGCGGCCCTTCTCCCGCACCTGGTCCAGAATTGCTTTTTGCTGGTCCGTGATCGGTTTAATGGCGGCCTGATACTGCGCTTGCGCGGTAATAAAATCGATATCCCATTGGGTTTCCGTGCCCTTTGCCAATTCAATTTTTTCATTCGCAAAGCTATTGGCAAAAAATGCCTGCAATTGGAAATACTCGACCTGGCTAATCTTGTCGATTTTATGGTTGTGGCATCTTGCGCAACCAATAGTAGAAGCAAGGAAAGTTTCGCCCACCAGATCAGTTACGTCGGTAGCAATCTGGTAATGACGTTGCACCAGATCGCGCGAGTTAAAATTATCGGGATAGCCGGCCAAAAGTCCGGTGGCGATTTTTGCCTCCTGGCTATCAGGCCATAATTCATCGCCCGCTACTTGCTCGCGCACAAATTGGTTGAAGGGTTTATCGTCATTAAATGATTTGATGACATAGTCGCGGTAGCGCCAGTTGTTAGGGCGGGTTTGGTCATTCTGGAAACCGGCGCTATCAGCATAGCGGGCCAGATCCAACCAGCGGCGCGCCTGGCGTTCACCAAAGTGTGGCGATGCCAACAGGCGATCAACCAATTTTTCATAGGCATCGGGGGATTTATCTTTTTCAAACGCTTCCACTTCGGCCGGGGTGGGCAACAGCCCCAATAGATCCAGCGTCACGCGACGAATATAAGTTGCACGGTCAGCTTCTGCCGATGGCGTTAATTTATATTCAGTCAAGCGCGCCAGAATAAAATTATCGATGGGAGTACGAACCCATTTACTTCCGGCTGCATCCGGCACCTGAACATGAGTATTAATGGGCAAATAGGCCCAATCTTTCGCAGCTGTACTGGTAATCGGTTTAACTGTTTCTTTTTTTGCAACCACCGCCGATTTTTTTTCAGCCGCAGGTTTGGCATCGCTTGCAGCTAATAAAGGCGTGGATGCAGAAAGGAGCAACACCCACAGTAACGTTTTATTTTTCATTCATTTACTCCTGAACTCACTATGGAACACGGGTTGGGATCCCGCCATCATGGTTTCCAATTGCTAATGCCGAATTGTTTTGATAATCAACAGTTAAAAAATAACATCAGGATATTTGCAACTAGTACGCCAACACCGGTTTTGTACTTGCAATTAAATTTTGACGTTACTACAGCCAATTGAATTTATTGAAAAAAATAATTTCCAATGCGCATATAACCAACCCGGAATTTTTATCTGGCACGCAAGTTGCGAAAAACACTTCTGTTGAATTATCTAAACCAGGAGTTTTTTAATGAGTTATCGCCGTAACGTTTATTCGCCAACACTATCTGCGCGTTTTGCAACAACCAAACATTTTTTTCACGTCAAACCTATCGCCTTGTTCATCGCCGGTGTGTTTTTTTCATCAACTGCTGTTGGCCAATCACCAACCTCAAGCACTAACGTAGCTGCGCAAAATACAACTGCAACTGCTGCAGCTGCACCAAAGACAACTGCTGAAAAAAAACCGCTCGTGTTGGGAGTAGTGACGGTACGCAGCCGCAACCGCATTGAAAAATTACAAGATGTGCCGCTCTCGGTATCGGTGGTACAAGGCAGGGAATTGGAACGCTTGAATGCGACCGATATCAACGCCCTCACCCAGCGCCTCGCCAACATCTCCTGGAACCAGGGCAACCAGCGCACCAGCAGCCTTTCAATCCGCGGTATCGGCAAGCAGGGCCAAACTGAAGCGCAAGACCCGGCTGTCGGTCTGATTGTGGATGGTGTCAACTACGCCTATAACGCGCTCTCATCGAGTTTTGATTTTACCGATGTGGAAAGTGTGGAAGTAACACGCGGACCGCAGGGGACACTGCTCGGAAAAAATAGCAGTATCGGTGCAATTAGCGTTACTACGAGGAGGCCCTCGTTTGATCCCGATTTTGATTACGCCATTACGCTCGGAGAGTGGGACACAGTACAGGGTCGGTTTGCCGGTGGTGGTGCGGTGATTGATGATTTACTCGCATGGCGCGGCACACTGAGTGTGAGCAAAGGCCAGGGTGACATGGAGAATGCCTATAACAGCGATGAAACTATTTCCAACAAAGAGCGGATATCCGGCCGCGTACAATTTTTATTAACACCAACAGAAGATTTCAGTGCACGTTTCGCAGTTGATGTTCAGCCGCGTTCCGGTGAACGCACCAATGGCCGCACGATTTATACCCCGACACCGGAAACCTATTCCGATGGCTCCAGAAATACACTGACCGCCGACGCAAAAACCCGCCTGGAACGCCGCTGGTTTACCCAGAGCCCCAATTATAATTATGCAGACAGCTACCTCTACGGTGGTGGTGAAAATGAATACAACACTGATGGCCGCCGCCCACTTATCACCGGTAGCAACGGCGCTACTATCGATCTGGATTGGAAACTGGATACCCACACCGTCAAATCCATTACCGCCTATAAAGATTATCATTTCAATGCAGTTAACGATGAAGGTACGCCCTTTGATATCCAGCGTAATTCGGGCGGTTTTTTTAATGACTATAAACAGTTCAGCCAGGAACTGCGCTTAAGCTCGCAGCAAGGTGAATTTATCGATTATCAAGCCGGCTTATTTTATCTGGATGTCAACAACGTTGCCGAATACCAGCGCGTATGGGGAAATGATGCGGGTGCCTGGTTCGCAAGTAATTCACAATACGCCACGCTCGATAAAGACAGCAACGGTCGCTATTTATTAATCAATTCACTTTCCGGTCTGGATATGGCATGGAACAGCCCGGCGGGTTATCAGGATATTAATAACGAGAGCATCGCCGCCTTTGCCCAGGCCAACTGGAATTTCACCGAACAATTTGTGTTGACCACCGGTTTGCGTTTTACCCGCGAGGAGCGCAGCAATACCACCTCGACTTACATTATTGATAACGGTTTTGGTGCCGAGTTAAATCCGGCCGTGGTAAATGGCGTTAATCTGGGCGGGTTTATTTCCAATGGCGCAGGCGCGCTTGGCGCAGGCAATACCAATGAGCAACTATTGCTTGCCGACCGGCTAGCCAACGAATATTTCGGCACCGCTGTTGCCGGTGCACCCGGTGCGGCCTACAACAGTTTGACCGCCGCGCAAAAAGCGCAAGTGGGCGCTGCCAAGGCATTGCGCCAATCGCAAATTGGCGTGGTATTTAATGAATTTGAAGTAGAACCCTACGAGAAAACCTTGCCGTCTTTTGTTATCAGCCCTACCTACAAATTCAATGAAAACCTGACCGGTTATTTCTCCTGGCAACACGGCGAAAAAGCCGGGATTGCGCAAGCAACCAACGGTATCTCCAATTTGGTAACGGAAGAAAAAAACGATGCTTATGAAGT
>JAJQJO010000057.1 GCA_021323495.1 Cellvibrio sp.
CTGCAAGCATTTAAACGCCAGCATTGGCGGCGTTATTTTATTTAGCTGAAACCAAAACGCACCAAAAAAGAATCCAGATGCGCTTAAAGCGCACGCAAAAGATGCGCATCGAATAAGGCGCACACCAAACCACCACTTAATCGACGAGACGTTCCCGGACGAACAGATTGTTTAACGGGTAAACCATGACCGCCAAGCAGCATATATTTCGTGTGCGGCGTAATTACAACCAGTGGGTTGCCAACCAGACACTGGAAGATTACGCACTGCGCTTCACCGCCAAAAGCGCGCGGCGCTGGTCTGCTGCACGGGTAGCAACCACTGCGCTGGGTGCTATTTCATT
The DNA here is from genome assembly GCA_021323495.1 of Cellvibrio sp. Taxonomy (GTDB): domain Bacteria; phylum Pseudomonadota; class Gammaproteobacteria; order Pseudomonadales; family Cellvibrionaceae; genus Cellvibrio. The sequence continues at coordinate 344 of JAJQJO010000057.1, forward strand.
TCTGGCATTGGAAGCCATCGGTGGCGCAATTACCTTGCACTATGGCTTCAACAACGCCGTCGCCGCCATTATGGCGGTGAGCCTTATTATTTTTCTCACCGCGATTCCCATCAGCTATTACGCCGCAAAATACGGTGTCGATATCGACCTGCTGACGCGCGGTGCAGGATTCGGTTATATCGGCTCCACTATTACCTCGCTGATTTACGCTTCCTTCACTTTTATTTTTTTTGCGCTTGAAGCCGCCATCATGGCGATGGCCCTGGATTTGTTGTTTGGAATTTCACTCGCATGGGGTTATTTAATTAGCTCACTGGCGATAATTCCACTCGTTACCCATGGCATTACTTTTATCAGCCGCTTCCAATTGTGGAGCCAACCATTGTGGATAGTGCTGCAGCTTTTACCATTTGTTTTTATTATTTATGCCGATGCCAGTGCCGTAACAAGTTGGACAGAATTTTCCGGCAGCATGCAAGCGCAAGAAACACCCCGCGATGGTATTAATATTTTATTATTCGGTGCCGCCTCTGCGGTTATCTTTTCCCTGATTGCACAAATCGGTGAACAGGTAGATTTTTTACGCTTTCTACCCATCCCAAAACCAAAGGCACATTTGCGCTGGTGGGCTGCATTAATCGCCGGTGGCCCTGGCTGGATACTAATCGGTGCGATAAAAATCCTCGCCGGTTCCTTTCTCGCTGTGCTTGCGCTCAATCATGGAATTGGTATCGAAGAAGCGGCCGATCCAACCCGCATGTACATGGTAGCGTTTAGTTATATCGCGAACTCGCCGGAAGTAGCCCTGTCGGTGGCGGGCATTTTTGTCATTTTGAGCCAACTCAAAATTAATGTAACCAATGCTTATGCCGGCTCAATTGCCTGGTCGAATTTTTTCTCGCGGTTGACGCACAGCCATCCCGGTCGGGTGGTGTGGTTGGTTTTTAATGTCGCGATTGCTTTATTACTGATGGAGCTAGGTGTATATCGCGCGCTGGAACAAACGCTTGGTTTTTACGGCATAGTCGCCGTAGCCTGGCTGGGTTCGCTGGTGGCCGATTTGGTAATAAACAAACCCCTTGGCCTCAGCCCCAAACATATCGAATTCAAACGCGCGCATCTGTACGACATCAATCCCGTTGGGGTCGGGTCGATGTTGATCGCTTCAATCGCTGGCATTGTCTGTCACACCGGAATACTGGGCCAAATCGCGCAAGCCGTTTCACACTTTATCGCACTGGGCTTTGCGCTCATCTGTGCACCGTTGATTGCATTTGCCACCGGCGGACGCTATTACCTTGCGCGCGCCGTTGTGAACGTTGCGGAACATGCAGAACAAACTGACGGTGCCCACGCGACTATTTCTTGCTGCATTTGTGAACACAAATTTGAAACTGAAGATATGACCTATTGCCCGGCTTATGCCGGGCACATCTGTTCACTCTGCTGCTCACTCGATGCACGCTGTCAGGATTACTGTAAACCCGGCGCCAATTACTCCACCCAACTCAGTAATTTCTTCAGGGTTTTTTTACCCAAATCGATTACAGCTAACATCAATTCGCGCGTGGGCCATTTTGTTATCCTGGTGTTGTTTATCAACGGACTCTCAGCGATTTTGCTCTCGCTGATTTATTTCCAGACACCGATACATGCACCGGAAACAGCAGCGCTTTTGGAAGCCACATTATGGAAAGTATTTTTTCTGTTAGTGATTATTACCGGAGTGGTCAGCTGGTTATTTGTACTGGCCCATGAAAGCCGTGTTGTTGCACAAGAGGAATCCCAACGGCAAACGCGTTTGTTGATGGAAGAAATTGAAGCCCATGAACGCACCGACCGCGCATTGCAAAGTGCCAAAGAGGCAGCGGAAGCGGCCAACCAGGCCAAGAGCCGTTACCTCACTGGCATCAGCCATGAACTGCGCTCACCACTCAATGCCGTACTCGGTTACGCGCAATTGTTGGAAAAAGATCCGGGCATGCCTGCCCATCGTAAAGATGCGCTGGGTGTTATCCGCCGCAGTGGTGAACATCTTGCGGATTTGATTGAAGGCTTGCTGGATATTTCCAAAATCGAGGCAGGCCGTTTGGATCTGCATCAGGACCAGGTGCGCATCGCGGTATTGATGGAACAGCTAGTCCATATGTTCCGTTTACAAGCCGAAGCCAAAGGCCTGATATTTATTTATGAATGTACAGACCGCCTGCCGGAATTTGTGCGCACCGATGAGAAGCGCCTGCGCCAGATTTTAATTAATTTGCTATCCAACGCGATTAAATACACTGACAAAGGCAGCGTTATTTTTAAACTGCGCTACCGCAGCCAAGTGGCGGAATTTACCATTACTGACACCGGCGAAGGCATTGCACCGGAAAATATCGAGCGTATTTTCCGCCCCTTTGAACGGGTGCGCCGCGCCGGCTCCACCGCAACCGGGACCGGTTTGGGTTTAACCATCACGCGTTTGCTATGCGACATTATGGGTGGCGATATTGCCGTAACCAGCATGCTTGGTAGCGGCAGTACTTTTAAAGCCAGTTTAATGTTGGCGAGTATCAGTAAACCCCATGCCGAATTTATCACTGCACCGGTGCAAACTATTTACGGTTACAAAGGCGCGGTACGCACTTTGATGCTGGTCGATGATGAAGCATCCCATCGCCAACTGATGCGCGCCATGCTATCACCACTCGGTTTTGAAGTTATCGAGCTGGACAATCCCCTGCTCGCGCTGGAACGGCTGGTACAGGAGGTCGATAACAACAACTGCCCTGACCTGATTATGCTGGATGTTTCCATGCCTGGCCTCAATGGTTGGCAACTGGCAAAACAATTGCGTGAAGCCGGATACCAGGCACCGATTATTATGGTCTCTGCCGATGCCAGTGAGGGCAAGGATTTACCGGCACACGACAACACCGAAATTGCACCATTGCACGATGCCTATGTAATCAAACCCGTGCGTATTAATTTATTGCTGGACCACATCGGGCGCTTGTTAAATCTGGTGTGGTGTTATGAAAAAGAAGAACCCGCTACACCCATGAACTATTTAATCGACATGCTTGAATTGCCTACCGGAAAACATCTGGATGATATTGCCCATCTCGCTTCCATCGGACACAAAAAAGGCTTGCAAGACAAAATACAGGAACTTGAACACGCCGGCGCTGCACATCCGGTGTTTATCCAGGAATTAAAAAAACTCACTATCAATTTTCAATTTGAAAAAATATTGGCATTGGTAGATGCAGATTAACCATTCAAGACCACGAGTAGATTGCAATGAACATTAAAGCCAGGTCGCAAGTAGTATTAGTGGTAGATGATGCTATTGACAGTATTCATATGCTGAATGACGTATTGGAAGAATCGCATTTCACGGTATTGGTTGCACTGGAAGGTGCGCAGGCGCTTACCATCACCAAAAATATCCGTCCGGATATTATTTTGCTCGATGCCATAATGCCGAATATGGATGGTTTTGAAACCTGTAAACAATTAAAGCTCAATCCGCAACTCGCCGATGTACCAATTATTTTTATGACCGGCCTGAGCGATACCGAACATGTGGTAATGGGTTTAAACGCGGGCGGTGTGGATTACGTCACCAAGCCAATTAATCCCGATGAATTAATTGCGCGTATGCGCGTACATCTCGCCAATGCCCGTATCACCCAAAGCGCGCGCGCTGCACTGGACACTGCCGGGCAATATTTATTGACGATCGACCTGCACGGACAACTCGTCTGGGCCACGCCCCAGGTTTACCAATTGCTCGACTGCGCGGGAGCAACGGCCGATTCCATTGCACTCACGCAAGTGATTAGCCAACAATTGCGCGAATGGATCAGCCACAAACCGGAAACCGGCCGGCAATTACCGCTGCAACAACTGACACAGGAACTCAGCGTGGAAATGCTGAATTTAATCGACGGTAAAGAATATTTGTTGCGCCTCACCAATCCACCCAAGCCCGCCGACGACACCCAATCATTGAAACACCAATTTTCCGTCACCGGTCGCGAGGCGGATGTATTGTTGTGGATCGCCAACGGTAAAACCAACCGTGAAATCGGCCAGATTCTGGAGATGAGCCCACGCACGGTAAATAAACATCTGGAACAGATCTTTAAAAAACTGGGTGTAGAAAACAGGACTTCGGCAGCGGCAGTGGCGATCAGATGCTTGGCGCGCGGGTGATAACAGCGGACGCATCAAGCCCGGCGACAAACAGCGAAGGCCGGGAATTAGCCTGTAATCCCCGTGGGTTTTCCATCCAGGCTTAGCTGGTTTTTTTCTTTCCAGTATTCCCTGATGCCCGCTTCACCTTTTTCGATCGCCCAATTGTTTAACTGCTCACGTTCACCCACATACTCAAAAAAAGGCACGGCCATACCGCAGGAGGTTTGCACCAGATCTACATGCAAATCAAAAATCTGCCGCGCGCCGGGTGTTATTGCAAAGTGGCGGTAAAGCTCATTCCACTCAGGGTCGCCCTGATGAATCCCCCGTGCACTTCCGTATAAACGCATAATCATTGGTGCACCTTCAAACGCGGCAAACATGATGGTCATGCGCGGATGGGTTTGCAGGTGCGCAGCAGTTTCATTGCCACTACCGGTGACATTGAGCCAGATAACACGGTTGCTATCGAGTACGCGCAGTGAATCCATGCCTTTCGGCGAAATATTTACGCGGCTGTCATCGGTTGCAGTGCCGACAAAAAATAGCTTTTGCCGGGCGATAAACTCTTTGAGGTTATCGGATATTTCTGCATAGCGTTTTCCCATAAATCAATTCCTTGCTAACTGATTAATAACCTGAAACCTACTGTAAACCTATACGCGCCCTGGCAGGAACCGATGCATTGCGGTCCCTGCTCCTTCCCAGCGAATTCAGGCCCGGGATCGCCACTGTTTTGCACGGCGTAATTCCGGGACTTAATCCACAAAAGCGATTACCTGTTCTCTGAGCGCTTTTTGAAATCATTATAAGATTGATTCTCATTTGCAGGTGCTTTAAGATGCCGCCTATTAAAACATATCATTTAGATTCCCGGATCGATTCGATCTGGTACAAGCATTGTTTGGGAGTAATTATGCATTCTTTATCTCGCAGCGCTCTGGCGCTGTCGGTAGCGGGCGTCATTTGGGGCAATGGTGCCTTGGCGCAGACTCACCAGCAACAGGACGAAATTGAAACTGTTTATATTTACGGCGAGGCCGATACCACCAAAACAGCAACCAAACTGAACCTGACCGTGCTGGAAACCCCCCAGATGGTGTCGGTGATTTCCCGCGACCAGATCGATGACTTTTCCCTGCGGGAGATCAACTCCCTGTTAGCCTATGTTCCCGGCGTCACCGTTGAGCAAGTGGAAACCGGCCGCACCTATTACACCGCGCGCGGGTTTGACATTGTTAACTTTCAATCCGATGGCATGGGTGTTCCCTTTTCTTACGGTCTGGCCAACGGCCATGATGACACCGCCATTTACGAGCAAGTGGAAGTTGTGAAAGGCGCGACCGGCTTGATTACTGGCCTCGCAAACCCCTCAGCGACCATCAACTATTTGCGCAAACGCCCGACGGAAGAAGCGCAGGCGTCGGTTGTCGGTTCTGCTGGAAGTTGGGATCAATACCGCCTGGATGGCGATATTTCCGGGCCGATTATTGCGGACAAACTCAATGGACGTTTGGTGGTGGCCAGGCAAGATGGAGATTCCTATCTGGACCGCTACGGCAAGGAATTGACTGTTTTTTACGGCATAGTCAGCGGTGCGATCACTGATAGCTCACGCTTTACCTTGGGCCACAGCGTCAATGACAGCCACAGCGATGCAAATTCATCCGGGGCCTTGCCACTCTTTTATAACGATGGCTCCCTGACTGATTATGATGTGTCCACCAATACCGCGCCCGACTGGGCCTATCAGGATGTAAAACAAACCCGCACCTTTGTTGAGCTGGAGCAAGACCTGGGTGCAGACTGGATGGCGAAAGCCGTTTATACGCGTAACGACGCGGACAGCGAGTGGAAATCGTTTTATCTGGCGGGCGCACCCGACCCCGTCACTGAAGTGGGCCTGGATGCCCATGCCAGTTACTATGAGGCAGCTGACGAAGAGGAAATTGTCGATCTCTTTGTCAGCGGTTCTTTTTCGCTTGGGGGCCAGGAGCACGAGTTAGTCGCCGGCATTAACCTGGCCGATATCAAACTGACCGCGCACTCGGTTTACACCGACGACTGGAATTATGATCCCGTGGGTGCAGATTGGGCTGCCGGAAATACCCCTGAACCGGAATTTGATGTTTACGATGCAGCATCACAATCTACCGATGTTGATCAGAAGCAAGACTCTTATTACTTATCCACTCGCCTGAACCTTACCGACAAATTTTCTGTTCTCCTGGGGGCACGCACGGTTGATATCGAGCAGGAGGGTATAAGTTATGGCGCACCCCAGGCAGCGTCTGATGACGATACCGTTCCTTATGCCGGCGTTACTTATGAAATCCTCCAGGGCACTATGCTCTACGCCAGCTACAGCGAAGTGTTCAATGCCCAGACCTGGGTTGATGCCGACCTCTCGCCATTGGGTGCGGTGCGCGGAGAAAGTTCGGAAGTCGGTTTTAAACAGGAAGTTTTTGCCGGTAAGGCTGTCCTCACCCTGGCCTATTTTGAATCGGCACAGGAGAACTTCGGTGAATGGGTAACCCGCGATACCGCAACCGGTTTAAACATCTATCGGGGCGTCGGGTTTGACAGCGATGGATTTGAAATGGAATTGGCCGGTGAGGTGTTTACTGGTTTGAATATCAGTGCCGGTTACACCCAGGTTAAAGTTGAAGACGATAACGGAAATAAAACCCGTCGCTTTATTCCGACCCACCAGTTTAAATTGGCCACGGCTTACAGTGTATCGGCAGTACCCGGATTGCGTGTGGGAGCGGGCATCAACTGGCAGGATGAAATCTATTACGGTGACACCCAGGTACAAAGTGATTATGCGCTGGTGGATCTCTTTGCCCAGTACGCCGTCACAACAAACCTGACCCTGGCTCTGAACGTGAACAATGCCGGGGATGAAAAATACCTGTTAAGCCCACAGTGGGGGCAGGCTAATTATGGTGCTCCGCGTAATGTGATGGGCTCTATTACCTGGCGCTATTAACTAAATGAAAAGCCATAAATGACATGTGATTAAATAACGGGAATTTACCGGTCACAGATAAGGATATGCGGGCAAGGCACTTACAGGGAAAGCTGAAGTGCCTTGATGTCGTTTTGCAGGATCCAGACAACACCAGGAAAACCGCTACATTTTCCAGAATATCTCGCAACTAAAGAGACTAACGTATGCGCACATTTTTTACTTTGCTTCACCGTTATTTCGGACTCACCATTGCGGGGTTTCTGGTCGTTACCGGGTTGACCGGCGCGATTATTTCCTGGGACCACGAGCTGGATGACTGGCTTAATCCACATCTGCTGGACGCCACCACCCAGGGCACTCCGCTAAGTGCTACGGATTTAGCTGAAGAAGTGGAGCGGCAATTCCCGCAAGTAGAGGTCACCTATTACGAACTGGCGGTCGAACCCGGACACGCCTATTACTACTGGGTTGAACCCAGGGTTAATCCGGAAACTGGCGAGCTGTATGAACCTGGTTTTAACCAGGTGTATGTCGACCCGGTTTCGGGGGAAATTCTGGGCAAAAGGGAATGGGGCGCAGTCTGGCCGATCACAACCGAAAACTTTGTCTCTTTTCTCTACAAGTTACATTTCAGTTTGCACATCCCCGAGTTTATGGGCACCGATCATTGGGGCATTTGGTTGCTCGGGGTGATTGCCCTGACCTGGACCATCGATTGCTTTATCGGGTTTTACCTGACCTTACCGAAGCGCCAGCGCATTACCCAAACGCGCCCATTGATAAATGCCGAGAGTGGCAGTTACTGGCAACGCTGGAAGCCGGCATGGAAGATCCGCTGGAGCGGCGGCCGGACCAAATTGAATTTCGACTTGCACCGCGCCTTCGGCCTGTGGACCTGGGTATTGTTATTTATCGTTGCGTTCACCGGGTTTTCCCTGAATTTATACCGGGAAGTATTTTTCCCCGCGATGTCCCTGGTATCTGATGTAACGCCATCCCCTATCGACCAACGCACTCCATCAGGCCACGATAACCCCATCGCCGCCAGTTATGGGTTTACCCAAGCTATTGCCCTTGGGCAACAAGCAGGAGCAGAAAAGGGCTGGTCGCAACCGGTTAACAGCATCTGGTACGCGCGCGAGTTTGGCATCTACCGGATCGAATTTTTTACCGCTGAAGAAGGCCATGGTGCCGGCGGCGTCGGGCATAAAGCGGTATTCCTCGATGCAAAAAGTGGCGCGCTGCTCGGTGACTTTACCCCCTGGAGAGGTACCGCCGCCGATCTGTTTGTGCAAGCGCAATTCCCGCTTCATTCCGGCCGTATCCTGGGCCTGCCGGGGCGCATTTTGATTTCTATCATGGGGCTGGTTATCGCCATGCTTAGCATCACCGGAGTAATTATCTGGCATAAACGATACAAAGCTCGCAAGGCGCGCAAAGCCCAGCAGGAAGAAGTTAACGCAACGGGGGAATTATCTGGCGCACTCCAGTCCTCTGCCGTAGCAAGGGAAAACAGTTTTTAAGGTGAAGAGATGGCAACCCAGGGATGTGGGTTGCCTGATGCGTTAATAATCCACTAGCCCGAAATATTTACGTTTTCCTTCTCATTATTTGCAACGCTGACGGTTTTGGTTTTCGGCGGCGGAAATCCAAATAACAACCGCAGGTTAGTATTTTTATAATTGAGCCCACTGGGGGCATCCTCGGGTACTGAAGCCGGATCTGTATAGGTCCCGAATAACCTGTCCCACACAAAAATTTGTGCAAAATTACTGTCCGAATATTTTCTTGCAACACTATGGTGAACCATATGGTATCGCGGTGTTACCAAGAGCAGCTCTATGTAGCGCTCGTAGGGAATGCGCATATTTGAATGGATAAAATGTTGTGATAGCGTAAAAAAAATAAGGAAAAATACACCCAAATCGATAAATTGCTCAAAAGAAATAAATGCAGCAAAAATAGTTGAGGGAATTATTCTGATTACAATTTGCCCGGGCGATGTCCTCAGGCCGGAAATCCAGTAAATGACTTTGGGCGTGTGGTGCCAGGCATGTTGATGCCAAAACCAGGTGGTATGCAGTGCCCTGTGCATCCAGTAATCCAGAAGATCTATCAGTACTATGTACACCAGCACCAGTATCCAGAAAGGTGTGCTCATGATGTACTCGCGCGTTGACAGGATCCAACTATAACTTGAGAGCCAAGCTTGCAGTGGCGTAGCAATGGTCGCTGCGATAACGATAAAAAAAACCCGCGGGCTCACCGCACCGATCAAATCCCAAACCAGATCCGTTTTCTGTTCCGTTGTTCGCGCGGGACGCAACAGTAATGCGATGCCCTGGATTAAAAATCCCAAACCTATTAATGCAAATAGCTCTATCAACATATCCATCTCCGCAATAAACAATTTTTTCCTGGATAACGAATTACTCCATCATCGCCCGATACCAGCCGTGAAAGTGGCGAATACCATCTTCCATAGGAGTCTGGTAAGGTCCCGCTTCATTTACGCCGAGCCGATACAGCGCCCGCCGTCCGGCCTCGATACGTTCCGCAATTTCATCGTCTTCAAGCGCGGTTTCCATATAAGCTTTACGGTGGGATTCAGCGAGCTCCGGATTCTGTTCCAATAATGTTGCCGGATAATAAAATTCCACAACATTTAACGTGCTGTGCACAGACTTCGGATAGAGCGTCGACAACACCAGCGCGTGCGGAAAAACTTCAATCATGTGGGTGGGGTAATAGGTTGCCCAGATCGCGCCGAACTCGGGCGTTAACCCCTGGTTATGGGAAAGTAAGTCGGTGTGCCAGCTTTTATAAGCTTCTGTACCTGCGCGGTTAAGATCGGCTGTAACACCGATCCGCTGCACGCTATACCAGTCACCGTAATCCCACTTCAAGCCTTTGCTGTTAACGTAGCGGCTCAATCCCGGGTGAAATGCGGCGATGTGATAATCATCGTTATAAATTTCAAGAAAAGTTTTCCAGTTATAGGCGCACGAATGCAGCTCCACATGCCCCAACGCGTAATCGCTGAAATCAAATTCCGGCCGGGCAAACAACGTAGCCATATCTGCTGCCGGGTTGCGCTTTCCTTCAAACAATAAGCCGGACACATTACTTAACGGAAAACGCTGCAGATTTGCACACGGCTGCTTCGCGAATTTCGGCGCGTTCAACAACTTTCCGGTTTGATCGTAACTCCAGGCGTGGATCGGACAAAAAATGCGGTTACTGGTCGATTCCAATGTCCCCCGGCGAATATCATTGGGGTCCGGCGTACCGCCCAACATAATGGCCTGCCGGTGCCGACAAACATTGGAAATAAGTTCGACGCCGTTTTCGTTCCTGATTAATACGCGCGAATTTTCTTCGTGAGCCAATGCGTGCCAGTCTCCGACATTGGGCACCATGGCTTCATGGCCCACATAAGTCGACGCATGGGAAAATATTTTTTCTTGCTCCTGGCGGAATATATCCTCTGAACAATAGGCTTCAATGGGCAGGGCCAACTGTTCCTCGGGAACCAGCCAGATATCGTTGTAACTTGCGGAATATCGATCCAGATTATCCAGTAATTTGTACATGGATCCGCCCATGGATTGCTCCTCTTATTGTTCAAATAATGTTGCCTTTCTCGGCGCAAAAAAAAACGTTGTAATGTGTTGACGTTAGCGCGGGAAACTGGCGCATATTCAGGCTGATGCCTGACGCAAACGCTGCAACCGTTCGACCAGCGTCTGCCGTGGGCAAACATCACAGGGCGTTCGTCCGTGGCACAAATACCGGAAGCAACAGGTTTTTTTGTCCAACGCCAAACGCGGCTCTCCCGCCCCGTTTTTATAGCGGATAAAGCCCGCGGCTCCCTGTAATCCCATCGCCGCCAACCATAAATTACCCAGCTCCTCCAGGTTGTCGACGCGCCCTGGATACACCATCAACAACGCCGACAACACGCAATCCGCTATTACGCGCTCAGCATTTTTTTGCGTGAGTCCTGACACGCACCAACTGCTAAACACATTGCGGCAACCGCGTATAAGTTCTTCCGCCATTCGTTGCGCACAGTTCTCAAGCTGTCCGTGGTTAAACTCGGCGCGCCTGAATAAAACACCGGAGGGAATTCCAGTGATAGCAAAGTCCTGTCCCATCTCGTTGAGTGGCAACCTCATCTGACATTTGTGCGCCGCAATGACCGCCAGATAAATGGGCTGCCAGATCAATAGCCCCCAACCGCGCGCGCGCCAGTAGCGAGCGCCCGCTTCCGGATAACGCAGGCGCAAATATTCCTGCAAGCGCTCAATATTCACCGCACTAACCTCATCCCACGCCGGCGCTTCACAACCGATATGTATCGCGCATTCAGGAATCAGTTCATTGACTTCATCCTGCAGGCGCGACAACAACCCTACCGATCTCAGCATGCAACTTCTTTTGCGCGCTGCACTGCCGGTTTTTGATCTGCAAATTGCGCCACCGGATTGCCCAGCGGTTCTGCCATGATCAGGCTCGCGGCCGGATCGGCGAGATTGATCATTTGCAAATTATTTTTAAGCTGTAAACGGTTCAGGCATGAGTGCATAAACGTCGGCGCAAAAAAATCATAACGCTGGAACTTGTGTTTTAATTCTGGATGCTGCGCCTGATAATGCTGGGCACACTGCGCCACCAATCGCCAATACTGCTCCTCTTCAATGGTTCCGCTCTCTTCCAGAATGTGTGACATAAACCGGAATACACCGTCGAACACATCGATAAAAATACCGAGCAGCTTGTAGTCTTCGGGCACGTCTACCACCATCCGTGCGGCATCCTCAGGCACTTTTGCATCCTTATTTAAAATGACACATTCTTCTGCCAGATCTTTCATAAATACGCGTTTCGGGACGTATCCATCGAGCACCACAATCAGATTTTCGCAGTGCGGCATAAACACATTTTCGCAGTGCGGCATAAACACTAGATCATGCGCATAAAAACAATGCAAAAGCGGTTGCAAGAACGCATCGAAATAACGGGTAAGCCAGGCCTCAGGGGATAAACCCGAACGTTTTATTAATTCCGCGATCAGCGCATTACCGTCGTAGTCGACGTGCAGCAGCGCGGTCATGGTCATCAGCCGTTCGTTATCTTTCAACAGCGGGATCGGGCTCTCGCGCCACAGCCCCGAGAACATTTTTTTGTAGGGACTGTCTTTAGTCAGCGCCGATTCGTAGTAATAATTTCTGAAACCGATCGATGCGATTTCGCGCAGAATGGAAAAACCCAAACGGTTGAGGGTTTTATCGTTTGCAATAATGTCTTGCAAAACGGTGTTGATGGCCGGCGTTCCTTTCATATAGTAGGGCGAAAGGCCGCGCATAAATCCCATATTCAAAATCGAGAGTGACGTTTTCACATAACTCTTTTCAGTGTCGGATTGATTGAAATAGGTCCTGATAGATTGCTGGGCTACATAGCTGTCTTCACTGGCGCCCAGCGGAACAATTTTTCTGTTTGCCACGTAGGAGGCAAAAGCAATGCTCAACTTGGTATACCACTGCCATGGATGCGCTGGCATAAAATAATAATCGTCGCTATTTAAACCCAAGGACATCAATTTATTAATGTAATTATCAAACAATTCCGCGCCTATTTCCCGCTTGATAAAACTGTAATATTCGATGTCTTTTACACAGGCAAACTCAGCATGGTCGCGATGCACTGCGAGCCAGATGATATTGAATGCACTGCCAGTTTCGGGCGCATAGGCGTGATAATCGTAAGCATCAAATCCGATCCGTCCGTTATTGGCCACGAAACCGGGATGCCCTTCCGTCATGGAAGATTCGAACGTCTGGTAATCCGCGTCCACCAACTCGCGGCAAGGAACGTTTGAGTTCCGCATTTTATAAGCAGCCCCGTATAAAGTACTGCTGATCTCGTCGAGATAAATAGGGAGTTTTTCTTCCGCTATCCCCAGCGTTTGCTTGAAATCATTAATCAGCACCAACGCATCCAGATCATTTGACTTTCTATCTTGATTATCCAGATAGCCATCTACCACCCGCTCGATAGATTCTTTCGCGATGCGCCAGTGCCGCAGCGACATTTTCTTCGCCTTGAAAAAATAACTGCACTTGGCATCGTCCGCTTGAATTTGGTAAACAGCCCATCCACCCTCCATGCTTTCAATCAATTGGGGCGTGAAGATTTGCTCGTGGCTGAATTCGCTCAGCGCTTTGCAAACCAGGTGACGATTTGCCTTGGCCCAAGCCTCGGGCGACAAATGTGCTACTGCGGAGTCCGGTTGGTGATAATTAAATTGATTCACTGGCAATTACCCTCTGTAGTGTATTTAAAAAAGTGTCTTTTGAACAAAATCCCAAGCTGGCTTTCTTTTTTTGCAACTGAATTGTGCCCTCATAGTGGAAGCCGACAAATGCATTCAGTTTGTGTACTTTGTCATTTCGCACATCCGGCTCCACCACTACCCGGCTGGCTTTTTTCTGGTAAAACAGAAATGCCATAATGTGGCGCAGCACATCGCGGGTGAAACCCGGAACCGGTTTTTCTGCAACCGGGCCGACCATAAAATGCATACCGATATCGCCCGGCTCAACCGGATACAGCTCGCCGAGCTCGTCGTGCTCCGGCCAATAACTTTCCATGAGGAACGCCGGGCGGTTTTTATAAAATCCGAGATATGCTTCCATGCGATTTCCTTGCTGTATCTCGCGATAAATTTGCCTGGTTTCTGCAAGAGAAGCGTTCTGCATATTCCAGAATGCGGCATATTCCATCAGGAACCAGGCGTGGATCGTTTCGATATCCTTTTCTACATCCAGCAAGCGGATGTCGATCCATGGGTTCAAGCCAAGTTCTGTAACGTAATTATTCATCCTTCCTCCAACGCTAACTGTTTTGGTTGATGTGCATTAGCCGCCGCCAGACCACGTTGATGATGCCGGTCAACACCAAACAGGCTTCGGTCGATAATGGCAGTGAAAATAAATCCGGCAGCGGCCAACGCGAATGACATGGGCACGCCGATCCAACTCACGATATAACCTGCGGCGAATGAAGCGAGGAGAACACCGAAATTCTGAAAGAAATTGGCCACCGCAAAATCGCGGTCATAAAAAGCGGGCTGGCTGATACGGAATAAAGTAACTTCCAATTTGACGACAACCTGAAACAGGCTCCATCCATACAAGCAACGCCCCAACAGCACGAGCAACGGAGAAGATGACGCTTGCAAAAGCAGACCGGTCGCACCGATAAGCAGGTTCACCGCGGTGTGATCCAGATTGCTAAATGTTTTTTTCAGAAACGATTTATTAATAATCAGACCGACGATGGCCACCATGCCCGGTATTGCAAACACAATACCGGTAATAGTCTGGTTGCCAGAGGCGTAAATCGACTCCCAATAAACCGAAAAGAAAGGCCGCACCAGATAGGCGCTCATATCGAACAGCAGCATCAGGCCGCTGAGTTTCGCCAGGGCAATCCAGGCTCCAGCCGGGCGTGCTAATTTTCCATTTTTTTCCACGCGCGGGTTGTCATTATTGATGCTGGCTTTCCCACTATTTTTTCTGACGTAGTGGCCTGAAAAAATAAGGAACAAACAAATTCCCATCTGCACAAAATCGCCCAGCGACATCACATACATGCTTGCCTCGGGGCCGAGATATTGCAATGCAGAACCGCCAACCGAAGCACCGAATATCGCTCCCACATGAACGACGACAGCCACCATGCCAATGACCAGGCCGTGATTCTCGGGTTTTTCCTCACGCATCAAATACGGGAACAGCAAAAGATAACTTGCCTTCATAATAAACATCAGCATGGTCAGCACCCAATACACCTGTACCGTCGGTGCATGTGCACTGGCAATCGCGAGCGAGCCCGCAATAAATTGTGTTACCCATAACAGATGCAGCGTTTCGATTCGACGTGTGAGTCGCGCCCAAAACGGTAACGCGCACATAACCGCAATCGAAATGGCCGCTATGTATGCACCGACATGCACCGTACTGGTCAGCCCATAGCGCATTTCAAAAAATTGCGGATAAAACGCGATGAGGATGGAGTCACTGATAACACCGCACGCGGACATTATCAGGATGGCGCTTCGTAAAATCATCGCGGCACCGCCCCACCACTAACAAGCTCCCAACCGGATTCTTTATCTGGTTCAAAACTCTGGAATGCAAATCGATTTTCTATCGCATAAATGTCCCGGCCCATAATTTCGCGCAGTATGCGGCTGTTGCGGTAACAGGACATTCCCAAATCCTGGTTGATCAAACCATGGCTTTCAAAACCCGCGTTCTGGATAAAAATCTCCCGCCCGTGAATATCCACCGACCAGTTTTCCTTCTGCCGGTATTTACCCTGGTCGTCGCGGTCGATGCGGTCGAACACGCCCTCCATAAACGAGGGAACATCATACTGATGACCACTGGACAGAATTAAACCCTCGGTGCGGGTTTGATAGCGCTTGCCAGTCTGGGTGTGCGCGAACTGCAGGAAGTATCCGGCGCTGCTGGAATTGCTATCGCCGCTGCAAGCGGAATTATCTCGCTCAACATCGATCAGGTTCATGCACGGCATTAACTGCACTTGCGGCAAATTGCGGTGCCGGCTTGCATCCAGGAAATCGTAAATTTCATCGAGCAGCGATTGGTTAGCGCCGCAATAAACGCTTTTTTGCTCTTCAATAATTTTCTGTTTGGTGGGTTTATCCAAGGCATGGAAATAAGTGCCGTAATCGCCGCACAAAATTTCCAGGGTCAGTTTGGCTGTCTCCATCTGGAAAAATCGTGGTGCGCGCGTTACCCAGTCCAGTTGATAACCAAACTTTTCGCTGTCCTTTAACAGGTCGTAGAATATTTCTGCACCGCTCTGCCCACCACCGACAACGGTTATTTTTTTCTTCTTCTGTAACTCCGGTTTGTTTTTCAGATAGCAGGATGAATGCAATTCGCTGCCGCGTGGGACAGAACGCAGGCAATCGGGAATGCGCGGCTTCATACCGACCCCGACCACCAATTTTTTGGTCAGGAAACTGAACGTTTTTTTGTTTTTGGTTTCAGTACCGGTCACCCGGTAAGCGCGCCGATCCGGGTCATACACGACTTGCTCGACCTGATGGTTAAAACGGATATTGTCCAGGCGCGAAACTGCCCATCGACAGTAGCGGTTATATTCCTGCCGCTCCAAATAAAAATTTTCGCGCACAAAAAAATTGAACAGGCTTCCCTGTTGCTTGCGGTAATTTAAATAACTGAAAGGACTAGTCGGATCGGCCATGGAAACCAGGTCCGCCAAAAAAGGGCTTTGCAGCGTAACCTCATCAATTAACATTCCCGGATGCCAGTTAAATTCCGCTTCCTTATCGAGGAAGACGCAACGCAAATCGGGCAGCGCTGAAGACAGGCATGCGAGACCCAGGTTAAATGGCCCCACTCCCACCGCAACAAAATCATAGATGGCATCGTTATACATTGGGTATCCCTTGCTAGACGACTTTAAATAAATTGAATACGAATTATTATGATAATGATTCGCATTAGCAAATAATATCTATCGCGACAAAGGCATACCAGCGATTTAAGCGACTCATCGTTATTAATGGCGCATAGAGCTTCGTGCTGCGCCATAAAAAGGCTTTATTGGTTTATTGAATACTGGCTGCAAGCTATTTGAAGGGAATTGAAAATCCACAATTAGGATGGATGCGAATGATGATTAATGAGTCATCGAGTGGCTGAAGGCTTTAGCCAAGCAGTGCATAAGCAGAATATTTCTCATACTTATTTCTTAAAAGGGAGTGTTTCACTGTTTATATTCCATAAAGTGAACCCTCCCACCTTGGATTTATTTTCAATTTGGGACGATTTCGCCCCGCTCCTGGATTAGGGTGACCAAGTTGGAGGGCTTGCCTGGCGAGCACCACCAAATCTAACAATAAACAATGGGACACAACATGAAACAGCTCAAACACGCCCTACTCCTCTGCGGAGCGGTGATATTCGCACCCGTTTGCTCTGCAACAATCACCTCCTACGGGGCGGGCAATATTACCGACAGCGCCAATCCTGCCGGATACAAATGCGCGGTTGACCACGGCCACTGGATCTACAATGCCGGGATCGTCAAACCAGGCGTAAGCAGTTGTAATCCGATTGGTGCACCTACTCCGATTTATCCACAAAAAGTTGCGCCTGCGAGTGGTAAACCCACCATGACCCACCGCTGGTGGGGTTCGATTTCATTTATGGGCGAAATGAAAGTGGGTGACCCTAACGGCGCTGGCTACATTACTCCGGACCCCATGACCGCGCGTATTACCGAGCGCGGCGTGCGCATTTTGGGCATTCCCGGCGGCTTGCGTTCCAGCCCCTCAGCAACCCAATATTCGATTCCCGATCCTTTTAGTGAGGTATTCGATGGCATTGCTATTGGCAATACCGATTACACCAACCTTGATGCATATCTAAAAGATTACAGCGATGGCTCGGTGACCGTGCAATGGAACAGTGGCACAACCCCGGTAATGGAAGCCACCTTTGTACACGGCTCGCCTTACGCTTATTTCACTGCTCTGCAAGGCAATTTACAGCTGCGCACCAAAGCTGTTGACGGCGGAGAAAAAGGGATTTTCTACCAGCAGGGAAATACCCTGGGTGTGTGGACGAATGTTGCGGGCAACCATAATAATTTTTTAATTACGGGCCATGACGCAACTACTTTTAGCGGCGTTAACAGCGCGGCCATCGGTGTAAACAACAACAGCAAACGCATGACCGTCACGCTCTTGCCACAAATATCCGGTACGCCTTCTGTGGCGATGATCCAGGATTTTGCGCACCACGCAGCACAACGCGTGAGCAAAGTCGATATCACCTATAGTGTTAACCGCAGCAATAACAAAGTGACCGTAAGCCACAAATATTCTTTCAACGGCACGCCGGTAACCACCATGGCCGGTATGCTGCCGATGGCCTGGAAAAACTCCACCCAACCAGTGAGCAATTACAAAGTGCGCAGCGCGCGCGGTGTAACAAAATTTGCAGCCACCAATAGTTTTAGTTACACCATTCCCTTCGTCGGTGTCCTGCCCTACTTGCCCGAAAATATTGGCGATTACGATACCAACCAATTAAAAGCTTTCGTCACTGAATTTGTTAACCAGGGTCCGAATGGCTGGAACAGCGTGACCGATACCTATTGGGCTGGTAAAAATTACGGCAAGGTAGCGGAGCTGGCCGCGCTTGCACGTTCAATTGGCATGACAGCCGAGGCCGACCAATTAATCAATTGGCTTAAAGGTGAATTGCAGGATTGGTTCCGCGCCAACACCAATGGCAGTATCGATACCACCAAATATTTTTCCTACGATAGCAACTGGAATACCTTGCTTGGCTACGATGAATCCTTCGGTTCACAACAACAATTAAACGACCACCATTTCCACTACGGTTATTTTGTGCGCGCTGCCGCGGAAATTTGCCGTGTCGATGCAAGCTGGTGTAGCACCACCAATTACGGTCCGATGGTGGAATTATTAATTCGCGATTATGCCGCACCGCGCGATGATGCGATGTTCCCTTATGTGCGCAATTTTGATCCGGCGTACGGATTTTCGTGGGCATCAGGCCACGCCAATTTTGTCCTCGGCAACAATAACGAATCCACCTCCGAAGCCGCTAACGCCTACGGCGCGATGGTGTTGTACGGACAAATCACGCGCAATAAAAATCTGATTGAGCGCGGCATGTATTTGCATGCATCGTCTACCGCTGCCTACTGGGAATACTGGAACAATATTGATCGCTTCCGCGGTTTAGGTGGGGACTACGATAATTTTGATGCGGCCTACCCCAAAATGACCACGTCCATTATTTGGGGCAATGGCCATGTATTTTCCACCTGGTTTAGCGGTGCTTACGCACATATTTTAGGAATTCAGGGTTTGCCCCTGAGCCCGCTGGTATTCCATATCGGCCAACATGCCGATTATCTCGAGCAATATGTGGATTTGGGGCTGACGCAATCAAGCAATGGCAAACCGTCCGGTTTGATTAACGACCAATGGCGCGATGTATGGTGGAATATCTGGGCAATGACCGACGGCCAGGCCGCGGCCGATGATATGAATACTTATGGTTTTAATTACGTGCCTGAAGCAGGCGAAACCAAAGCGCATACTTATCACTGGGTTTACACGCTCAAACAATTAGGCCATCTGGCGACCGGCACCGGTGCGTTAACGGTCAACAGCCCCACTGCGGTTGCATTTAATAAAAACGGCAGCATGACTTATATTGCCTACAACTTTGCGTGCAGTTCGCAGTACGTTATTTTCTCCGATGGTATGACCCTGAATGTGCCGCCGTTTGGTTTCCGCGTAAAACACACCGGCGATACACCGGATGGTTTGCCAACATCGACCAGTTGCACTCCCGCTAGCAGCTCATCCAAAAGTAGTCTCGCCAGTTCGGTAACCAACAGCGTTACCTCCTCCAAAGCAAACAGCTCGGCGGCGCCCGGCTCGATCGCAGCGACCAGTTCTACCGCATCATCCAGTTCATGGATTGCCAGTAGCTCGGTTGCCACCAGCAGCTCGCAAACATCAAGCTCATCAACAGCGAATACGAGTTATGGCCACACATTTATCACCGCCGACAGCGTGCAATTTTTTGCCAATAACGCCGCCTGGGCAGATATCCATTTCAGCGTGAACGGCGGTGGCCAACAAAATATCCGCATGGTGCATAACGCCGATAATTCCAATACCTATGAATTAACCGGTTTACCTGCCGGCGCGAGCGTGCGTTATTTTATGACGATTGCACAAACCCTTGGCGCTATGGATACTCCCTGGACTGAATTTATGGTGAGTGGTTCTGCGGCCTCGTCAAGCGTTGCGTCCAGTGCTGTATCCAGTATCCCTGCAAGCAGTTCATCCAGCGCGAGTTCCGTAGCGGCATTCAGCCAACACATCGAAGCAGAAAGTTTTGCGTTTATGTCCGGGCTTGATTTGTTTGGTACGACCGATGTTGGTGGGGGCCAGATCGTAGGGGCAATTGATGCAGGTGACTGGATGGCCTTTACCAATCTCACTTTCCCGGACACTGGTAATTATTTGGTGGAGTATCGTGTAGCGAGCCCGAACGGTTCATCACTATCGCTCGATTTAAATGGTGGCTCGATTATTTTAGGTAATGTCAGCATCCCTGCCACGGGCGACTGGGGCAACTTCATCACCCTTAGCCAAACGGTTAGCGTAAATGCAGGAACATTTAACCTGGGCATTTATGCGCAACAAGGTGGGTGGAGTATTAACTGGCTGCGTATCACCAAACTTTAATAATAAATAACCGTGCCGCAGTGTGATCATTATCAACTGCGGCACCCTGTGAAAATAAATCACCACACTTTATACACGGAGTTTGACCATGAAAAAAATCCTTACCGCACTGACGCTTGCTGCAAGCGTTATGCTGAGCACCCAAGCGAGCGCTGTTATTATCGATGCAGCAACTGCGATTCCCAATGAAAATATCCTGCTGAATTTTAACGGCCTGGACTGGGTTTACGCAGGGCCAATTGGCACCGGTGAATTTGGCCCGGGCAATATCGAAGCGCCTGATTATCGCGCACGCGAAGGCTGGCGCTATGCCACTGAAGCCGAGTGGGCGATCCGCCCTGACTGGACTGATTTTATTATCGGCGGCGCGAGCGTCAGCCCCGACTCCGGATTTGGCGATCACTCTGTTTACCGCTTTGCAGCGGAATACTGGAGCAACTACAACCACATAGACCTAAGCGATGCGGCCGATGGCCTGCTCACCAACGGCCTCGAAATAGGTTCGCTCTATGACAATTACGATACCTGGTACGTGCGCGATGCGGTTACCACCGCAGTGCCGGAATCATCCTCGATTATGTTATTGGGATTGGGTTTACTAGGCTTGGTGATAGCACGCAAAAAGCGGGGATAACAAACCACCCATGAAAAAAAAGCCGCATGGAAATTGAACTGCACCCCAAAAGTTGGACACTAACCGGCGGGGTTTAATTGAAGGACTGAAGTCGGTATTGAACCGGACTCAGTCCTTTTAGTTTCAGCTTAATCCTATCGTAGTTGTAATACCGAATGTACGCTTTCAACTCCTGTATAAAACGCTCAACGGACGCAAATGTCTTTCGGTGAAAAAACTCCGTCTTCAGTATTCCAAAAAAGTTCTCCATCAACGCATTATCCAGACAGTTTCCTTTTCTTGACATACTTTGCTCCAGGCCTCGCGCATTCAAGGCCCGTTTAAACGCAGGCATTTGATAGTGCCACCCCTGATCACTATGAATCAACGGTGCCTGCATCGGCTTTAACCGTTTTAATGCCCGTGCCAGCATTTGCCCTACAAGATCATACGTGGGGCGCGATTGAATCTGGTACGCAATCACTTCACTGTTATACAAATCAATGATGGGTGATAGATAAACCTTTTCCCCATTCACATTAAATTCGGTGACATCCGTGACCCACTTTTCACCCGGTGCACTGGCGCTGAACTCGCGTGCCAATCGATTGGGTGCAACCTTACCAACTGAACCTCGATAGGATTTATAGCGCTTGGGGCGTACTGTCGATTTCAAGCCCGATTGGCTCATCAGTTTCTGAACCGTTTTGTGATTAATCAAGTGTCCCCGTTTTCTCAGGCTCACCGCTATTCTCCGATAACCATAGCGCCCTTTGTGTCGGTCATATATTTGCCTTATCAACCGTTTAATACTGGCGTATTTATCAACCACGGCTATCTGGCTATTCCAGTAATAAAAAACACTGCGCGATAATCCTGCTATGCGGGTTAAATCACCGATTCGATAATCTGCCCTTAATCCTCCGACGGCGCTGGCTTTAACTTTTGCGCCAATTTTTTCTCCTGGATTAAGGCATCCAACTTTTTTAGATAGGCATTCTCCGCCTGCAAGTATTCAATCTCACGCAACAATTCCCTGGGCGTCAGCTCGGCCCATGGCTTGTTGGCGATTTGGGGATCGGTTGAATTCTTTGGCTTTTTCATGACGATGCGTCCACGACGATTGGCTAAGGCATTAATGCCGCCTTGATTGTAGCGCCGTTCCCACATCAAAACCGTCGATGCTGATGGAATATGAAAATGCAAAGCCACTTCAGGCAATGACGCATTGTGTTGACGTTTATAGGTCAGTACAGCAAGTTTGAAGGTAGCGCTGTAGTGCTGCTGCTTTTTACGTGGCGCTAGCGCGTCTGCGCCATAGCGTTTATAAACCGAAAGCCATTCGTGTAACTGGCTTCGATTGATATTAAATGACGCAGCGAGTGTTCGTTCGCTTAACCTTTTTGATAAGTAGGCATTGACGACGTTTAGCTTAAAACACTTTGAATATATAGACATAAAAACTGCACCTTACTCAGTTGGACGGAGTGTCCAACTTTTGGGGTGCAGTTCAAATGCGGCTTTTTTACATCAACACCATCACAATTTTTTTTATTTTGCAAAAAATCACACCCTTACGCATCATTTTTTTTACATGCTGCGATATCAATAATATGCGGGAATTTGACCAATACTACTAACGCAATAAAATCATAAACACCGTGCCAGACCATCACCATCAGCAGACTACCCGAAAGATAATAGCCAACACCCAGTGCAATACTCATTAGGATCGTGCAAACAAAATAGGCATGG
>JAJQJO010000395.1 GCA_021323495.1 Cellvibrio sp.
GCTTGCACAGACAATGCGGAAGATAAAAACATAAACAAAAAAATCCTCGGCAAAAAGGCATAGGGTATGGACATGTTTGCTCTCTCACAGAATATTTTTGTAGGCTTTTTTTGCAGCGTGCCACAACATCTACGTTGGATGTCGTGTGCACCGGGTCGATTTATATCAGCATTATTTTGGAATCAACAATCACCAGGGTTAAAGCAAAGGTTTGGAGTTGAGTATTTGCAATAATTGTTGTAAATGCACCGAGGATTCATAGCCTAAGGGGGTCAGATAACCACCATCTACCTGGGTTGTTAATTGTTTCTCAAAAAGGCGGCGCGTTGCGGCGATAATTTCACCAGAGGCATCCGAGTGGACCTTTAATCCGGACTGGCTGGTGCTGGTATCAAACATACGCAGCACTTGCATTTCGGCAACTAATTCGGGGGATATAGGCATGGTAATTCTCCGTTATTATTGGCTCTTGTAAATCCATTTCGTTAGTGCAAGCACGTCATATCCATCTGGTCATCCAGTTATAAATAGCATAGCTGATGCATATCGCCAAATATTTCGCTGAAAAAACAGCGAATTAACGTAAAAAATAGACAGCCGCCACCCTTGAAAAAAAGTAACTTCCTTTTCAACTATATTGAATTCCAGCTCCTTGCCGCCAGGCGCCCTGCACTTCAACCATATAAGATGGCGACAAATCGACAAACTACTGTCATGTCAAAGCATTTTCAAAAACGTTAACACGTGAAATACGCCAATGCATCAGCACCGGTAAAAAGGCAAGGTTGGATGATTATCAACCATACCATTTACCCGTTAGCGTGTCGGTCACTGACAAACACTTCCGGTAACTACCGGTAGCTGCGCATTCGAACTTCCCTTTGTTCCCTGGAAACCAAACTCAACTGTTTGCCCCGGCGGGATACTACCATTCCAACCCAAATTGCTCGCTGCATATGGATTATTGCCACTTACATTAGCATTCCAACTGCTGGTGATTTTACTCCCATCGCTATAATTCCAGTTTACACTCCAGGTGTTGATAACACTGCTGCCGTTATTTTTAATCCGGATTGCACCGGTAAATCCGGTGTTCCATTGATTACTGATAACGTATTGGCAATTAGCAGCAATTGCACTGGATGATGAACTGCTACGGCTGCTGGCCGAGG
Organism: Cellvibrio sp.; assembly: GCA_021323495.1. Classification (GTDB taxonomy): domain Bacteria; phylum Pseudomonadota; class Gammaproteobacteria; order Pseudomonadales; family Cellvibrionaceae; genus Cellvibrio. The sequence continues at coordinate 1,173 of JAJQJO010000395.1, forward strand.
GCACAGAGCTACTGGACAAGGGAATACTCGAAGAAGAACTGGAAGGTGCGGACGATGATGACTTGCTGGTTGTCGGCGCAGAACTGGTATCAACAATGTAAGCATAGGTTTGCGTGACACTGTGCGAACCACCACGTCCATCGCTCACTGTCAGTGTCACCCGATAGTTAAAATTATTGGAGCTCGGGTTAATCGTCAGCGTAGAGCCAACGCTATTATTATTGCTGCTACTGCTACTGCCGCTACAGCTATTGAAGAATGATCCACAATTCACCACTGTCCATGAATAGTAAAGTGCATCGCCATCAGCATCGGTAGAATTAGTTGCCGATAAATTAATACTGCAACAAGGGCTCAACCGGGCTCCGCCGGAAATTACCGCTACAGGTGCATTATTTACCGAACCAATAGAACTTGATGAACGCACACTGGAACTGGACGGTGGCGGACACGATGGAGGTGGTGTCAACGGATTTGCATTCGGCACAGTGTCACACGTGCTGCGCGATATACAGCTGCGTTGATTTTCCCAACCCCAACCACTTTGGGTAGTTTGGCAAATTGGATATAAAGTACCGTACCAATTGCATTGCCCTGGTGTATTAATGCATGTCCCCAGGGATGAGCGACTGGAACTGCTTCGGCTTGTTGCAACTGAACTCGTTGAGGGCACTGAACTGGCTGAAGATATTGAGCGGATCGATGAACTGGACAACGAGCTTCTGCTAGATGAAGAAGGACTATCAACATTGGTATATTCGTTGTAGAAACCTAACACCCATGCAAATGGTGCATTCCAGTTAATGGTTATTTCATTTGTGGACCAGGAATTAATATCGTCCATAAAACAGGCGGCAGGTTTACAACCAGCTAATGCCGCAGCGGCAACACTATCTTCCAGCCCGGTATTCGGGCCACCGGAAAGCGCACCAGGAGGCGCCCAGGGATAGTTTGCATTTAACACGCCGGCCCAAAACCGGTGATGCGGTTGCTGCAAGGATTTTTCACCATGGCCGGTCACAAACGAAAACGACAATGTATTGCGACCGAAAAGATAGTCAACGCCATTAACCAGACCTTGGGCAAATTTTTTGTCGCCCGTAAAATTGAAAGCAAGACCCATCAGGATCAGTCTGTTAGCCACAACGCTATTTGAACCCCAATAATATTCTGATGGTGTTACTGGCGAGAGATAGCCCGATCCGTTTTGCAACGTTAAAAATAAATCAGCCATGCCAATAATGCGCAGACGTGCAATTTGTTTTTGCTCAGCAGTGTGGATGCTGGATGCAGTGGCGAGTGAAATAACGCCCATCACTTCGGTTTCCGCCCAACCGAAGTCGGAACTAGTGTGCGCATGGTTGGCAACAACCTGAAGGTATTTATCCTGGCCGGTAGTGATAAACAGTTCTGCTGCGGCCCAATAAAATTCATCAGTAACCTTGGCATCACCGTAGCCACCACCACCGTTGTCATAATTTCCGGAATAGATATCATTTGGATTAGCTTGTGCTGCTGTCCAGGCGCGCTCTGCGGCAGCCAAACATTTATCAGCAAAGCTGGCATCAATAAGTTTCCAGATCCGTGCACATTGTGCAGCGGTCGCAGCCAGATTCAATGTTGCAGCGGTAGTGGGAGGCACTAACGCGCGCTGTTGTGGATCCTCATGCGGTGCCAGCGGCAGGCCAGTCCAACCGACATCGTGCACTTTGTGATGAACCATTCCGGCTTTTGCCTGGCCCGCCGGCACTTGCATTGCTAACAAAAACTCCAGCTGCCAACGCGCCTCATCAAGGATGTCGGAAATACCATTGTTGCTTTCAGGAATATTCAGCTTGCCATCGCCTATTGCCGCCAATAGCTGGAACTCATTGGTCGGTATCGCGGGGTAACTTATTTGTGTTGCCACTTCATACATATTCAATAAGGTCCACACCGAAATGCCGCCGTTAACGACGTATTTTCCGTGATCACCGGCGTCATACCAACCTTTACTGACATTTAACGAATAGTTGCAAGTACCTGTCCAACAGGGAACATTCACGTCGCCTTTATTGACCCCCTGATTTAAATGTCCGGCCGGGCGCGCAAGTTTTGTGTCAATGGCATAACTGGTATTGCCACCGCCGGTGTACGCAGTTTCAATCGCGATGCCACTGCGGTTGTGATAAAAATATTTTAGCGAGTCATAAAATGCACGGTTTAAAATTGAAGCCGAAACATCAAAGGGATAACTTGAATCGCCGCCAACTGAAAGCGTATATCCGGTACCGGACACGGCGTCGTTAGAAAAATCGATACGATGTAAATTATCACCGGAGGCAGCATCAATATTACCCAATGGCACTGTATTGCCAGAGGCGATTAATATTCCATCCCTTTTTAATTGCCATGCCAGCCCGACAATACTGTCGGTTTTATAAACTGCCACTTTCGGGCCATCAGGCGTATAACCAACCTGGTTAACGCGTGGGTTGCCCACTTCTGCGCAGGCATTTCCGATCGCGATTGCTGAACAAACCAGCGCACCGATAGTGATGCGGGCTTTGCGTCGAATCTTATTTACTTCAAATAATTGCTTCATATTACTGTCTCCTTTTCATGAACGAACGATGTAGTACTGGAGGGTTCAAAACGAATATGCGGACTGAAACAAATGAATAATTTATTGCGACGGGACGTACTTTATTTTTCTATCGTATTAAATAAAACGAAATTGGCAATTTTGAAACGTTTAAAATTTAACGCTTTAGTCGCTGTAGAATCGGCGTACAACCGGCGCTCGTGACGACATCTAAAATAAATTATAGAGTG
>JAJQJO010000396.1 GCA_021323495.1 Cellvibrio sp.
CATAAGGGGACACCACCGCGCAGTGCGGTACCGACAGAGAAATCGCAATTGGGGCTAAGCCAGAGTAGCGGGTCGCCGTTAGTGGTTTTGAATTCCAGTAAATGTGCCCCTTGCAGGGAAATAACAGCGCTGCACAGGTCGGTTTCCAGGACTATCAAGGGCAGGCCGGTGCCTGGGTTGGATGGATAAAATTCTTTGCTGTTGGTCAGGCGCAAGAAGCTCGATTTGGCCACCAATTGCTCAAGGTGGAGTGTGCTTTCAGCATCGGGTGTATTGATGTGCATGGTAGCTTCCGTTTATGTGGCATTTGGCTCGATTCTATAGAAAAGCGTGCCAGTGAACAGCCAAATTTTTTGGTTTTGTGGGCTTTAAAACAGTATGATGCGCGCCTTTTCGACAATTTTGATTTTTACTGAGCAGGTGTTTGAGTGAGTAAGACGCAGTCAACGGGTGGTTTTGTTATTGGTCAGCGCTGGATTAGTGAATCAGAAGCGGATTTGGGGTTGGGAATCGTACTGGATGTGGCCAATCGCCGCCTGACCCTGAGTTTCCCGGCGGCCGGTGAACGCCGTACCTATGCGCTGGATAACGCCCCTGTCAGTCGTGTGAAGTACGAAGTGGGCGAGAAGGTCCGCCATCAGGATGGAACCAAAATCCTCATCACCGGTATTGTCGAGCAAGCCGGCTGTCTGATGTACATCGGCCTGACCAAGGATAACGACGAGCTTGCGATTCCTGAGTTTGAACTGGATAGCTTTGTGCAATTCAGCACCCCGCGCGACCGTTTGTTTGCCGGGCAAATCGACAAGCACAACCATTTCACGTTGCGCTACCAAACGCTCCACTACCAAAACCAGCATCGCCAATCGCCCATGTTTGGCTTGGCTGGCCCGCGCGTGCAATTGCTGCCGCATCAGTTATATATCGCCAGTGAAGTATCGCAGCGCCATGCACCGCGCGTGCTCTTGGCGGATGAAGTGGGCCTGGGTAAAACTATCGAGGCCGGTTTGATTTTGCATCAACAATTAATGAGTGGACGAGTAGGGCGCGCATTAATTGTTGTGCCTGCCAGTTTGCAGCACCAGTGGTTGGTGGAAATGCTGCGTCGTTTTAACCTCGCGTTTACCTTGCTCGATGAAGCGCGTTGCAACGCCTTGGTTGGCTTGGATAGCGTGGAAGAGTCAGTTGATTATGTGGATGACTTTGAAGATGATGATTTTAAAGGTGATGGCAACGAAAACTTTGCGCAGGCGGCGGATATCAGCAACCCTTTTGAAACTGCGCAGTTGGTAATTTGCTCGCTGGATTTTCTCACCAAAAATAATTATCGCTATGAGCAGGCAGTGACGGCCGAGTGGGATTTGTTATTAGTCGATGAAGCCCATCATTTGCAGTGGAGCGAAAAGAAACCGAGCAAGGCTTACACCTGCATCGAAGGTCTGGCGAAAAAATCCAAAGGCTTGCTGTTGTTGACTGCAACACCTGAGCAGCTAGGTGTAGAGAGCCATTTCGCACGTTTGCGTCTGCTTGATCCGGATCGCTATTACGATTTGGAAAAATTTATTACCGAGCAAAAAGCCTATCAACCGTTGAATGGTTTGGTGCAAGAGCTTTTGCAAGCGCACAGCGACGAAACTGCAAAAATTCCCGCGCTCCTGGTTAAATCGCTAAGTGCCTATTTGCCAGCGGAGACTATTAAAGAATTACAGACGCAAGCGGAAACCCAAAGCCTGGGGGCGGCGGTAGATACCTCCATCCATTATTTGCTGGATCGCCACGGTACCGGTCGTGTGCTGTTCCGTAACACGCGCAATTCAGTGAGCGGATTTCCTGAGCGAAAACTGCAAGCTCACTCGTTGGATCTGGACGATGAAGACCTGATTGCGTTGCTGGAACAACCCCTGGCGACGCAAATTTGTGCCGAGCAATATTGGCAACAAAAAACCGATACCGATTGGTGGTTGCAAGATCCCCGCGTTACCTGGCTTGCTGAATGGCTGCGCCAACATCGTCGCAAAAAAGTATTGGTTATCTGCGCCAATGCCGACTCGGCGCAATCGATTGAAGAATATCTGCGTCTGCGTAAAGGTCTAACGACCGCAGTATTCCATGAAGGTTTGAATTTGATCGAACGCGATCGTGCTGCGGCTTATTTCGCCGAGATGGAAGATGGTGCGCAGGTGCTGGTCTGCTCGGAAATCGGTAGCGAAGGGCGCAATTTCCAATTCGCGCAGGATCTGGTGTTGTTCGATTTGCCCACCAATCCGGATCTGCTGGAGCAGCGTATCGGCCGCCTGGATCGCATCGGCCAGACCGCAACCGTAAACATCCATGTACCTTATTACCAAGACACCACACAGCAAAAATTATTGGATTGGTATCACCAGGGATTAAATGCCTTTGAAAAAACCTGTGCGATAGGGCAGGCGGCGTATGTGAAATTTGCTGAAGAATTGCTGCCGGCACTGGTTAACAATGACGATAAAACCTTTGTCGATTTATTGGCGCAAACCCGTCAGTTTTCCGCTGAGTTGGTCGCCCAATTACAACAGGGGCGCGATCGTTTACTGGAATTGAATTCCTGCAAGCCGGCACAGGCAGAAGCGCTGGTTGATGCTCTGGCTGAAAATGATCAGAGCACAGTACTGCCGATTTATATGGAGCAGGTGTTCGATAGCTTCGGTATTGATTTTGAAAAACACAGCGAAAAGAGTTTGGTGTTGCATCCCAGCGACCATATGCGTATCGAACAATTCCCCGGCTTGCCGGAGGATGGCTTGACGGTAACCTATGATCGCCAGCAGGCCTTGTCGCGCGAAGATATGCAGTTCCTCACCTGGGAGCATCCCCTGGTGCGCGGGGCGCAGGATTTGATTTCATTAAGTGAGTTTGGCAACACCGCTTTTTGTACCTTGAAGTTGCCACCGCTAAAGCCAGGCACTTTGATGCTGGAGGCCTTGTTTGTGTTGCATTGTCCGGCACCGGCGGAGTTGCAGTTATTCCGCTATATGCCACAATCCTTATTACGTGTGTTACTGGATGATAAGGGCAAGGATTTATCAGCGGTGCTTGGTATCAACCAACTGAGTAAATTGTTGCAAAAAGTGCCCCGTAATAATGCCCAGGATTTGGTGCGTCATGCTCGCCCAACCCTGACCACGATGGTACAGAAAGCGGAAGAAATTACTGCCGCAAAACAAGCGGAATTAATTGCTGAAGCCCAGGCGAAAGTGAGCGAACAATTAAACGGTGAACTGGCGCGGATGAAAGCGCTCAAAGCAGTGAACCCGAACGTACGACAGGAAGAGATCTATTATTTGCAGCAGCGTTTGGCCGCAAGCCAACATTTTTTATCCCAGGCAAGCATTCGTCTGGATGCATTACGTGTAGTA
>JAJQJO010000058.1 GCA_021323495.1 Cellvibrio sp.
CCAAGTGGATTTTGCCCGGTTACCCAAAAAGGATCCAGAAAGAATGACCTCCAATTTGCTCAATAACCCACGTAATTACAATCCCTACGATTTACTTCGTATTTACACTTACTATCGCACGCTGCTTGGCAGCCTGTTGTTATTGATGTTCCAGATCCAGTTTGCCCCCAAAGTATTGGGTAACGACAATCCCGACCTGTTTCTGTATACCTCAATCGCTTATACCGCCATTAACTTTATGACACTGATCGTCATGTGGCGGTTGGAATACTCTCCTTCCCAGCGCAAGTTATTCGGCTCACTCTTAATCGATGTAATTGCGATAAGCCTCTTGATGCACTCCAGCGGCGGTGCCGTAAGTGGATTAGGTTATTTGCTGTTGGTGGCAATCGCTGCCGGTGGAATTATGCTGCGCGAGCGAATTTCGTTTTTCCTCGCAGCCATCACCACGATTGTAGTAATCAGCGAGGGTTCCTTTCGTTTTTTGATTCTCACCCAGGATAATAAATCGCTCTTTGCTTCGGGCACACTCGGTGCGCTCGCGTTCCTCACCGCGTTATTATTTCAATATCTCACGAAAAAAATTCGCCTCTCTTATGCAGAGGCCGAAGCGCAAGCGGTGCAGGCGGCGCACCTCCAAAAACTGGCGCAACTGATTGTCGAACGGATGCGCACCGGGATAGTGGTATTAAATAAAAGCCTGGACATAAAACTCTGCAACCAGGCAGCACTCAAACTGCTCGGTGCAATCAATGACAATACCGAACGTCTGCGCCTGGATCGCTTCCCGGAGCTATATAAAAAATACCAATCCTGGCAACGCAATCCAAATGATCATTCACCTTACTTGAAAATCGAGATCGACAGCATCACCGAGGCCAAGGTCAATTTTGCCTACCTGGAGCCGGGAGGTTCCACCGACGTGTTAATTTTTCTCGAGGACGTACGTTCAATCAACCAACAGGCACAACAATTGAAACTCGCATCGCTCGGAAGATTGACCGCCAGCATTGCCCATGAGATCCGCAACCCACTCGGCGCTATCAGTCATGCCAGCCAGTTACTCGGCGAGTCTGATGCGCTACCGGCCAGCGACCATAGGCTGCTGGACATTATCAATAACCACAGCAAGCGCGTTAATCAGATCATTGAAAATATTTTGCAATTGTCGCGCCGTCGCGCCGCCAAACCGACACAAATTAACTTGCAACAATGGATTCCCGAGTTTGTTAGCGATTACAAATCCAGTAAAAGTAATGGCCATCAATTGAACATTCAAATACGTGAAAAAAATATTGGCGATGCGCACAGTGACTTTGATTACGACGATGCCAGCACAATCACCAACCTGAACGCCAAGTTTGATACCAGCCAACTACAGCAAGTGCTCACCAATCTTTGCGATAATGGTATTCGCTACAGTATTGCCTTGGAAGGATGCCCTGATCTGTGCATCCAAATTGGTCTGGACACCAACCAACAGCAACCCTATATTCGCGTAATTGATTTTGGACTTGGCATCAACGAAGAAAACAGCAAACATTTATTTGAACCATTTTTCACCACCGAAAATACCGGCTCCGGTTTGGGTTTGTATATTTGCAAGGAACTTTGCGAGGCAAACCAGGCGATTATTTCCTATAAACGCACCGAAAAAGGCGAGAGCTACTTTCACCTGCAATTAGCGCATCCGGAAAAAATATCCTGATAAAAACTTAGCGACCCTGGAACTACCATGACACAAAAACGCGCCTTAATTATCGACGACGAACCGGACATCCGCGAACTGCTGGAAATCACCTTGGGTCGCATGCAAATTCTTACTGACAGCGCTGAATCCGTTGCCAGCGCAAAACAATTTTTAATGCGCAATCATTATGATTTATGTTTGACCGACATGCGTTTGCCTGATGGTAAAGGCCTTGAGTTGGTCGAGCTGATTCAGCAGCAGTTCCCCCAGCTACCGGTGGCGGTAATCACAGCGCATGGCAGCATAGACACGGCTATCGAATCAATGAAAGCCGGCGCATTTGATTTTATTTCCAAACCGGTAGATCTACCAACGTTACGTAAGCTGGTCAATACGGCTATCGAATCCAGCCAGCTCACGCCACAACCGCTCGCGAAAGTGACGCCGATCATCGGTGAATCCAAAGCCATCCAGGATTTGATCCGCAGCATTGAAAAACTGGCGCGCTCACAAGCACCGGTCTATATCAGCGGTGAATCAGGCTCAGGGAAAGAATTGGTCGCGCATTCGATTCACGATTTGGGGCCTCGCGCCAATAAAGCTTTTGTCGCCGTTAATTGCGGCGCAATTCCTCGTGAATTAATGGAAAGTGAATTTTTTGGCCACAAAAAGGGCAGTTTTACCGGTGCCCATCAAGACAAAATTGGTTTATTTCAGGCCGCAGAAGGAGGTACTTTATTTTTTGATGAGGTAGCCGATCTACCGCTGGATATGCAGGTAAAATTGCTACGTGCTATTCAGGAAAAATTTGTCCGCCCGGTTGGCGCAGCTGAGGAGATTGCTACTGACGTTCGCATCCTCTGCGCAACGCATAAAAATCTGGAAATAGAAGTTAAAGAGGGCCGTTTTCGTCAGGATTTGTTTTATCGCCTGAACGTAATTCAACTTGTCGTAGCGCCATTGCGCGAAAGACGCGAAGATATAGCCCTGCTCACGCAGCACTTATTGCATAAACTGGCTGCTGATATAGGCCTTCCCACCCCCGTGCTTTCTGCGGATGCGCAACACCTGCTGGAGAACTACCATTTTCCAGGCAATGTGCGCGAACTGGAAAACATATTGGAACGCGCTTTTACGCTATGTGACAGCAATCTTATTGATGCCCAGGATTTGCAGTTGCGTGGACAGGACCACTTGATTGATCATCCTGCCGACAAAACCTACCTAACCACTAAACCCCAAATTCGTGCAAATAATAGCACTGTAGACTATCCGGCGCGTTGCGCAGAATATTCATCGCTGGATGAATACTTGCAGGATGTAGAAAAAGAAATTCTCTGTCATGCATTGGAGCATGCCAAGTGGAACAAGACCCTGGCAGCAAAACATTTGGGGATCAGCTTCAGGTCGCTGCGCTACAGGTTGCAAAAGTTGGGATTGGATGACGAGTAACCTGCCCGCATCTATTAATAAAAAATTCCGAATGCGGCCAACACTATTATTTGGATCCCATGTTGCAAACCATAACCAAGCACAAAAGCAAAAAGAACTATCTGAATTTTTAAAAATCTATAAAAAATGCCCGCATCTTTCGAGGCGGGCATTTTATCAAGCATTAAAGAGTTATTCCTGTTTAGAAAGAACTTCCATTCTTTCTTTCTCTTTTTCAGAAAAAGTAACCCATTGTGCCGCAAGTTTGGCACTACGAGCATCTTTGCCGGCTTCTTTGAAGTACTTGATAGCTGTATCAAAATTTTTCAATTCAAATTCAGCTTGCGCAACAGTAATATTGGCATAATCAACTCGCTTAATTCCGCCTTTTTGGAGTGCTTCGCGACCCCATTTGGAAGCTTCTTTAAACTTATCGTTAGCCAGATAGGCCTGAGCCAAACCGATAATCAATTCACCGTCAGTAGATTTCTCTGCAGCTTTTTCATATTCAGTTAAAGACTCTTTTGCGTTTTGCGACAAACGCAATGCATCAGCCAACAGCTTAAGATTTTTTGCCGTAGGCTCAATAATCTTATCGGTATAAATACCTTTTTTCAGCACCTTAACTGCTTTGTAAGGGACTTCCGCTTCAAAGAAGGAATAGGCCATATTGACGAGGTCTTTCTCGGTTGTTAATCCCCCCATCAAATAACATGTCTCAAGTGCATACAATGCATCGTTGGTACGATCCATTACACGATAAACTTGCGACAACTGCTTCCAGTACTGCGCTTTTGGATAATGCTTGATTAATTTTTCAAGCACAACCAAGCCATTTTTATAATCTTCTTTATCAAAATACAAACCACGCTGCAAAACATACCAGGATTCCGCCGGAACTTTACCGGCAGCCTCTTGCTTGCTTACAGCTTCGTTAATATTTAGCTGCGCATTTTTATTATCTTCAAGTTGATAATAAAGCGTTGAGAACATATAAGAGTCTTCAGGCTTAAGCGCATCAGCATATTCCGTCCACTTTAGCAAAGTATCCAATGCTTTTTGTGGATTATCCAATTGTGAATATAACTGCCCAACAATACGAATAGTCGACGCTTCAGTAGCAACCGGCATATTCGGAGTTTGCGCGAGCATTTTGTTAAAGCTTTCAATTGCTTTGGCGTAGTTTTCTTCGCCCAGGTACGCATAACCGGAATACTGATAAAGCAATACTAATTCATAAGCGTTTAATTTAGCTTTATTTGCCTCCAGCTCACCGAGAAGCTGCATTGCCTTTTTGGGATTAGGCTTGGTAGTTTCTTCCGGAGGTTGCAAATAGTTAGCTGCCTCAGTGATCTTCTTACCGAAAGATTCACTTACGTTCGGAAACTTACGTTGCTCACCGGCATGCTTGTTTTTTGCTTTTACCTGAGCGTTAGCTGTCGAAATTTCCACAACACCTGGAGCCACAGTATCGATTACCTTACTGAGCAACAGAGGTGAAACAGCAATCACGCTTGCCAAAAATGTACGGCCCAGAGCAACTGAAACGGCAGGAAATACTTGTCTCATTTCATTACCCCTTATTTCTGCATCTCATAGGTGAATTTGTTCTTCACCCCGGGAACTTCAACGGGCTTGCCATCCACAACTTTAGGTTTGTATTTAAATTTCAGCGCCGCTTTGACAGAGGCACGGTTAAATACAGTAGTCGGCTTGCCATCTTTAGTAATACATTGACTGTCAATCGGCACTGGGTCACGTGTAGTACCAGTTTCAGTTACTGTATATACAACTGTGCAAAAACCCTCGATACCACGTGACAACGCTGTACTTGGATACTCAGGAGGAACTTTAACAATCGGAAGGTATTCACCTTCACTAAATGCTAAAGAGCCTGAACCAACATCTATTCCAGCTTTAGCAACGGGCGCCGTCATATTAAGCGCTTCACCAGAAACATCAGGTGCATCAAACTCAGGCTCCGGCAATTCCGGCGGAGTTTCAGGCTCCTGTGGTTTTTCGGGCTTGGCGTCATCTAACCGGGTTTCAATTTTAGTGCTGCTCATACGAATATCAGGAATCTTCACCGACTTTGAAGCATCAGGTGCTGCGAATTCCGTGTTTACCAAACTATTCATTAAGTACAGGAGGCCAAGTGTGACAATAACACCGAGTATTCCTGCTATGGCGACTTTTATAGGGTTCATAGCTGCTTAGTTCTTCTCAGTAGATACACTTATATCGGTAATGCCAGCCTTGCGTGCTGCATTAGCAACATCCACTACAAACTTAAGGTCTGACTCTTTGTCAGCTTGAATAGACACAGATCCCTTAGGATTATCCGCACGCATACGCTCAATTGCTTGACGCACATTACGCGGATCTATTTCTTTCTTGTCCATCCAGACTTCATTATCAGCGCCAATTGCAATCAAGATACTGGCATTAGGTTTGTCTTCAGCTGTATTAGCGTCAGCTCTTAAAACCTCTTTACCAGTTTCTTTGATAAAAGTGGCCGTAACAATAAAGAAGATCAGCATGATAAACACAACGTCCAACATGGGCGTCAAGTCAATTGCCTGAGCTTCTTCTTCTGGCCTTGGGTTTTTCCTGCTCATGAGACATCTCTTTCATACAGGTTGAAATTAGCTGTACTGCAATGAACCATTTATTAATGGTCCATTGTCAGATGGTCAGCAAATAAGGATTTTTCATTATCTGCTACACGATTCAAGTAAGTGCTCGCAAATACTCCGGATATCGCAGCAACCATACCAGCCATTGTGGGGATAGTAGCTTTTGATACACCACCAGCCATCGACTTGGCATCACCACCACCAGTGTTGGCAAGTACACCAAACACTTCGATCATGCCCGTTACGGTTCCGAGCAACCCCATAAGCGGACACAATGCAACCAATGCAGTGATCATGTCGAGATTAGAGCTGATCTTGTCATCCATCCGAGAGATAAGTGCGGCGCGAATCTGATGCGCATTCCAAGACTTGCGTTCCTTACGAGACTCCCATTGAGCTAGTGACTGCTGTATATCGCCTTTCAGACTACCCTTGAAGTAGACGAGGCGCTCAAATATGAGCACCCACATCCAAAGGGTTAGGGCTGCAATTGCATACATCAATATGCCGCCCTGGTCCAAAAAGGCTTCAAGGGTTCCTAAAGCGTCCGTCAAAGCCTGCATGGTTTATCTCCTACTTGCCGTTACGCTCAGCGTTTTCCGCAATAATGCCGGTAGTCTGTTCATCAAGTACATGAATCACTGACTTGGCGCGACCATTAACCAATGTATGCATTAATACCATTGGGATAGCAACAACAAGACCTTGTACGGTGGTTACCAACGCAGCAGAAATACCACCTGCCATGTTCTTTGGATCACCCGCACCAAAGATGGTAATTGCCTGGAAGGTTGTGATCATACCGGTTACGGTACCCAGCAGTCCCAGCAGTGGACCTACTGCAGCAATAATCTTCATAATTGCCAAACCGCTTTCGATCGATGGGCGCTCTTTCAGAACAGCTTCTTCGAGTTTCAACTCCAAAGTTTCCGGATCAACATTTTTGTTTTCTTCAGCAACTTTCAACACGCGGCCCAGTGGGTTATTGGTGTTTGGCTTGTCGGATTTAAGCTGTGCTTTTACTTTGGCGCTCATTGCGAACAACACCAACATACGCCAGAAGCCCAACAAGATACCGAAAATACCAACATAAACGATTACCCAACCGACCGAACCACCTTGATCAAGGTATTCCATAAACGTTGGCTTTTGAATCAATGCTCCAAGCAATTGGCCACCGAGAGGACCAGTCGGGTCAATACCAAGATCTACCACGCCACTTGTCGCCGATTGAAGCGCAGCAGCAGCAGAAAGCATTCCTGAATCAGGTTGACGCGCAAGCTCTTCAATTTTTCTGCCGTCGTAAGTCAGGTAAGTACCATTTGAAACCAAGTTGTATGTACCAACACGAACAATCTCTTGCTCTGCTTGCTCACCATTTGGCTTTATTACAGTTGCGTTGAATTTCGCAACACGTCCGGTCTCAACCATTTCACGCTGGACTTCATACCACAGACGCTCAATTTCCTCGATATCAGGAAGCTGGGTGCTGCCGTTCATTTTCTCGATCAAAGTATCAAGGAAATCGCCGCGATTTGGATACTGCGCACTAACCAAAGAGGTTTCAAGAGTGGCGCGCAAATCACCAGCGGTTGAGGTCAAGTGACCAAAAAGTTCGCGCATTGAACCCAAGCGTTCATTCAATTGAGCTTTTTTCTGCGTAACCAGAAGCTGCTGTTCGGCATACTTCTTTTCTAATGCAACAGAACGGTTCTCTTCCGCTTGGCGAGTGGCATTAGCTTGGGCCAACAAACCAGCCTGACCAGCTTTGTCACGAGCAAATTCGGCTTCACGTTGTTTATGCTCTGCAGACTCACTGATCTGGGATTTTTTTACCATATCCAACAATTGATCAAGTGTTTGCGCTTTCTCTTGAGCTACAGCAAAGCTGCTGCTCAACAGGCCAACAGTGGCAAGCATCAGGCAGTTTTTAACAAACTTCATTTTCATTGTGCTGCCTCCGGTGCCTGAATGGGCATAGTCATAATGTCTTTGGTAGCTTGGTCACGCGCAATCTTCAAACCTTTCAAAATTGGCGCATTGTATGAGCTATCTAATGCAACCCATGATTTTTGGGCAACATCCCAATAACCGCTTGATTGAGCATCAGTTGTTTGATACATCAACGAGATGCGACCTACACGCAAGATGCTTACTTCACGATCCTGACCATCAAGGGACAGAGTAGTTTTGTATGCAGAAATTGTGCTGCCGTAAGCAGATTCAATTTTGTAAGCTTCAAGCACTTGGCGGAACTTCTCTGACACAGATATATCAGCACGATCCTGGTTTGCACGCAGCATTGCGATTTGGGCTTGACGTTCTTCCAGTGAAAATGGCTTATCCAAATTCACGAATTGCTCAAGTCCATCAAGCATACGGAAAATCAATGGTTGGATTTGACGCTCGATAACAGTCACTTTTTCAATTGACTGCTCCAGCTCCTGGACTACAACCAATTGTTTGGCAACTTGCTTTTCCATCTGTGTATTAAACACACGGAGATCATCAATCAGCTTGTTTTGTTGTTTGAATTGTTGCGTCAGATCGTCAGTTTCCTGAGCCAATCTATCAATACGCTTCTGGGAGTCTTGCGCCAAAGTAGTTTTGGCTTGACCGGCCTGGAGTACTGCATCCAGAGTTTGATCTGCCATGGCAACGCTACCCATTAGCGCGCCGGCAGAAAGCATTGTGGTCAGAGCCACCGCTTTCAATCGCTGCTTTTTCATAATCCCCCCAACTGGGTGTTCAATCAAGTGAGTTTGTGGCAACAAGCTGCCACAGACGCGTTATCCACGTAGCCTCTTCGAGGCGGCTAAGAACGGCGGCATTGTAATAAGCACCATGGCCCACTTCCAATGATTTATCCTGCAACCTTCTACGTGTGTATTTAGGTATCAACCCGGTAACACATAACTGCTTTTAATAAGTGCACCGGTAACACAAAAAAACAAATTCCAAAAACCTAATCCGAAAACATATTTAAAAACAAAACTTTTGGTTATTAGCGATTACTCCACTAACACCGGACATACTCTAAAAACTCATGCGCTATTGGCGCTGTTTCATCCCCCGAAACGCGTGACTCCAGCATCCAGTCCTGCATGTCCAATTGACCAAACGATGCATCCCCGTCCGGCTCCAGATCAACGCGAGTCAAATAGATGCGATCAGCAAGCAACAGTGCGGAACGATAAATCTCCGCCCCCCCTATAACCATCGCCTCGCCATCAGAATGACCATCATCATTCAATACCTCTTGCGCAGCCGACAAAGCCTGTTCGAAACTATTGGTAACAATCACCCCTTCAACAGCCAGCCAATCCTTACTGCGGGTAACAACGATGTTGGTACGCCCGGGCAATGGTCTACCAATAGATTCATAAGTCTTGCGCCCCATGATTACCGGTTTACCAAGAGTAACCGTTTTGAAATGCCTTAAATCCTGCGGAAGATGCCACGGCAGTTGGTTATTCCGGCCAATAATTCCGTTTTTAGCTGCCGCCACTATGATGGCCAATTTCATGCAGAACTTTCGCCTTTCATTTCTACTCAATTTCAGCACCGCCTTCTTCTAAACAGCGATAGGCGCGCTAATGCGGGAGTGGGGCTCATATCCTTCAAATTCAAAATCAGCCAACTCATATTCAAAAACAGACTCAGGCCGACGGAGGAGCCTAAGTGTAGGCAAGTTTTTTGGCTCACGTGTTAATTGTTCGTAAACTATGTCGTCAGTTATATGATTATTGTACAGATGACAGTCGCCAAAAGTATGAACAAAATCCCCAACACCTAAATTGCATTGCTGCGCGATCATATGGGTGAGCAGCGCATAGCTGGCGATATTAAAGGGCACACCTAAAAACAGATCCGCGCTGCGCTGATACAGTTGGCAGGAGAGCTTGCCATCGGATACGTAAAATTGGAACAGGGTATGGCATGCCGCCAAAGCCATACGCCCCTGCTCGACATTTTGTTGGGGACTCAAGGATTCATCAGGTAAATCGGCCGGGTTCCAGGCACTGACAATCAACCGGCGCGAATAGGGATTTTTCTTGATTTGGGCGATGACCTCGGAAATCTGATCAATAGTCGAACCATCCGGACACGCCCAACTGCGCCACTGCTTGCCGTAAACCGGCCCCAAATCGCCCGCGTTGGTGGCCCATTCGTTCCAGATGTTGCAGCCACGCTCCTTTAGCCAGGTAACATCCGTCCGGCCCTGCAGGAACCAGAGCAGTTCTACAATGACACTCTTCAAGTGGACAGTTTTGGTTGTTACCAATGGAAAACCTTCATTGAGATCAAAACGCAATTGGCGACCAAAGACTGACCGCGTACCTGTGCCGGTACGATCTCCACGCTGAACACCGTTTTCAACTACGTCGCGCATCAATTCAAGATATTGCTTCATCAACAAACCTGTGCTGAAAAAATTAACTTAAGCGTTTTTGGCGGGCCTGGCGGCAACGGCATAGGCATAAACCAACAGCCCCAGACCGAGCAGAAACATAGGTATGCACAGCAGTTGCCCGCGAGTCATCCATCCCATCAAATCAAACCCTATGCCTTGATCCGGCTCGCGAACGAATTCGACACTGAAGCGAAAAATGGAATATCCGATCAAAAACACACCGGATACTGCACCGCGGGGGCGGGGCTTGGCGGAGAACCAAAACACAATCACAAACAAGACTAACCCTTCAAGGAAAGCCTGATATAACTGGCTCGGATGACGGGCAATCCCTTCTGGATCCATAGCCTTGGGGAACACCATTGCCCAAGGTAAATCGCTGACACGCCCCCAAAGTTCCTGGCCAATAAAATTACCCAAGCGGCCAAAACCCAAACCGAGCGGCACTATGGGGGCGATAAAATCTGTTACACCAAGAAAGGGACGGTTGATGCGGTAAGCATAAATCATCATGGCTACTATCACGCCAATCAACCCGCCGTGAAACGACATGCCACCTTCCCACACCCGGAACAACCAGAGGGGATCGCTCATCCATTGATCAAAATTGTAAAACACCACATAACCAAAGCGGCCACCGAGGATCACGCCGAATGCGCCATATGTGATCAGGTTTTCAACCTGGGATTTATTGACCGCAGCATTAGGCGCCTTGGCGCGATGTAAAGCAAGCAGCCAGGCACTCATAAATGCCAGCAAATACATAATCCCGTACCAATGGACATTTAACGGTCCGATAGTCATATCACCGAGGGATATGGGACCAATAGGGATGGTAAAAGCAATGGGATTTAAATCAGGGTATTGCAGCATAAACGGTTAAACCTGAGGCAGCCAATTCAGTGGGCGGTGATTATGGCGTGGAATTGTGACTCGCCCAAGACATTTTATTCATTCGCATCCGAGGCAAGCGGGCGGATCAGGCGGGTCAAACCAGTCTCCCGCAATTCACGCGCGATGTGTTCACGGATCAAATCCCCATTGGACATACGCATCACCTCAGCCAGCAAACCCTTGGCGCGCTCAAACGTAATGCCGCGAATAACCGATTTGACCTTGGGTAAGTTGGTGGCGCTCATGGAAAGCACGTCATATCCCATTGCCATTAAAAGAATGGCTGCCCCTGGATCGCCCGCCAGTTCGCCGCAAATGCTGACACTGATGCCTGCATCGTGCGCGGCATACACTATGTATTGCAGCGCGCGCAAAACTGCCGGATGAAAGGCTTGGTAAAGGTCGGCCACCTGCGCATTGTTGCGATCCACTGCGAGCAAATATTGGGTAAGGTCATTACTGCCGACCGAAAGAAAATCTACCCGGCGCGATAGCTCCGGCGCAAGATAAACCGCCGCCGGTACTTCGATCATCACCCCCACTTGCGGCTTGCGCACGCGGTAACCTTCTTCCAGCAACTCTTTATGCACCCGTTGAATAAGCGCACGTGCGGCTTCCACTTCCTGCATGTTAGTGATCATCGGCAAGAGGATCCGCAGGTTATCCAACCCCTCACTGGCCTTGATCATGGCACGGATTTGCGCAAGGAAAATCTCCGGATGATCAAGGGTGACGCGAATGCCGCGCCAGCCGAGGAACGGATTGTCCTCTTCAATCGGAAAATACGGCAGGGCTTTATCGCCGCCGATATCCAGCGTCCGCATAGTCACCGAGTGGGGCGCAAAAGCCTCCAACTGCTCACGATAAATAGCCCGCTGCTCCTCCTCGCTCGGGAATCGATCACGCAAGAGGAAAGGCACTTCGGTACGGTATAAACCTACCCCTTCCGCACCCCGCTCCAGCGAACGCACTACATCTGCCATCAATCCGGTATTCACATGCAGCGGCAAACGGTAGCGATCTTTAGTTTCACAGGGAAGATCCTTGAGCGCCTCCAAGCCTTTTACCAGCGCCTGTTCCTCAAGGAAAATCGCCTTATACTGCTTACGCAGCTGTGCGCTCGGATCGCAATAAACGGTACCTTTGTAGCCATCCACAATAATCGGGCGGCCATCAATCTGGATAAACGGCAAATCCACCGCCCCCATCACCGTAGGTATATCCATTGCCCGGGCCAAGATAGCCACATGGGAATTGGATGACCCTTGCACGGATACCAATCCAGCCAATTTTTCTTTGGATCAGGATGGTTTTGTCGGGATAAACCCGTGTCTTTTGGTTGGACTCTTGCAAATATGCCAGCACGCGCCGCCCCAAATCGCGCAAGTCGGTGGCCCGCTCGCGCAGATAGGGGTCATTCATGCTGTTGAAAATATTTTCGTGTTCGAGAATGACCTCGCTCCAGGCATAGGATGCATTGGCGCCCTTGCGGATACGGCCGGCCACCTCACTACCAAGGGAAGCATCGTCGAGCATGGCGAGATATGCATCAAAGAGCGCCTGTTCTTCGCGATTAATGCGCGTCTTGAGCTTCTCGCCAAGGGATTTGATATCCTCACGCACGGCCATCAGGCTGCGGTGGAAAAAAGCAATTTCTGCCTCGACATCCTTACACGCTTGATAAGGGACCGAACGCAGGTCTGCCGAGGGCGCTATAACTACCGCCTCACCAATCGCGATACCCGAGGCACCTGATACGCCGATGAACTTCGCCTGGGTAGCCTTGGCACCTACCGGTACCACACCGCCAGTCGCTTCCGCGTGGGCAATAACCGCAGCCAATTGCGCCGACATGGTGACTAAAAATGCTTCCTCACCTTCATCGAAACGGCGCTGCTCGACCTGTTGCACAACCAACACGCCGAGTACTTTACGGTGATGGATAATCGGCACCCCGAGGAACGCACTGTAGCGCTCCTCACCTGTTTCCGGGAAATATTGATAACTGGGATGCGCTTCGGCATGTTCCAGGTTAATAGGTTCTTCACGCACAACCACGCGGCCAACCAACCCTTCACCCGCAGCCAAGCGCACTTTGCCGACGGCATCGACATTGAGGCCGTCAGTCGCCATTAACACATAATCGCCCTTGGCATCGCGCAGGTATACCGAACATACCTGGGTTTTCATCACCTGTTTCACTCGCGTAACAATAATCGCCAACGCGGTTTTCATATCGCGCGCGGCGTTTACTTCCAGAACTATGGAGCGGAGTGAATTCAGCATAGGGTTTGGTGATCAAGCCTGTAGATAGATTAATTGGAATTATAAGTACTAGCGAACGCGGGTACTGCGATCCTCCAGATGCGCGTGAAACAATGACAACTCTTTCAACGCGCGACGATAGACATCACGCTTGAAGGAGACAACCTTTCCCAGAGGATACCAGTAACTCACCCAACGCCAATCATCAAATTCGGCGCGACCACCATTATTGAGGCTCACCCTGGAATCATCACTCAACATGCGCAACAAAAACCATTTCTGTTTTTGCCCGACACACAGTGGCAATGAATTGTGACGCACTAACCGATGAGGCAAACGATAGCGCAGCCAACCGCGAGTACAGGCCAGGATTTGCACGTCCGCCTGGTGCAAGCCAACTTCCTCATGTAATTCCCGGTAGAGCGCCTGCTCCGGAGTTTCGTTGGGGTTGATACCCCCCTGCGGAAATTGCCAGGCATCCTGACCACCTACACGCCTGGCCCAAAGCAATTGGCCTTGGTCATTGGTCAAAATAATACCCACATTAGGGCGGAATCCGTCGGAATCGATCACGGGGAATTATCCATATAAAAGGTTTTGCTGTGGCAGAAAACAAAACTCCAGCGATATAGAGCGGACATGTTCCACAAAACAGCGTTTTCCGCACTATATCAGGCTTGCCCAAACCCGCAACCCTGAATCTCGGAAATGGTTTTCATTGAGCGTACCGGCCACTGCCGCTATCCTAGCGCCCCTTTGCAACATCTTCGGCAAAGGACTTGCTTCATCTATATAGGTAACTACCGTGGCACTGGCGATTTTTGATCTCGACAATACCCTGATCGCAGGCGACAGCGACCACAGCTGGGGCGTGTTTTTGGTGGAAAAACAATTGGTGGACGCCGAGACCTATCGCTTGGCCAATGACGGTTTTTATGCAGATTATAAAAACGGCACTCTGAATATTCGCGCTTACTTGCAATTTTCATTGGCGCCACTGACGCGCCACAGCATGGCCGAGCTGGAAAAATTACACGCAGAATTTATGCGCCACCATATTGAGCCATTAATGCTTCCCAAGGCCGAGGCATTGCTTCGGCATCACCGCGACCAAGGCGATCACCTCCTCATCATCACCGCCACCAACGGTTTTGTGACCCGCCCTATCGCCAGGCGTTTGGGTGTGGACGACATACTCGCGACCGATCCGGAAGTATTGGATGATTGTTATACGGGGAATTTTGTGGGCGAACCCTGTTTTCAGGCCGGCAAAATCATTCATCTACAGGAATGGCTCAAGCATAATCATCACTCGCTCGACGGTGCGTATTTTTATAGCGACTCGATTAATGACCTGCCCCTGTTGGAGCAAGTTGATCATCCGGTCGTAGTCGACGCTGACGAGAAGCTCGCCGCCATCGCCCGCGAGCGCAACTGGAAGGCAATCAGCCTGCGCAATTAACGCAGGCTGGGATGAAAGGTTTACGCTAAATAAACCCGTGCAAATACCGCCTTGAGATAATCTGTTTCCGGGATAGCCGGATGGATCGGATGATCCGGCCCTTGGCCGCCCTGGCCGATAATCTGCACATGGCGATCCAGATGGCGACCGGCAGCGCGTACGATTTCCAGCAAAGTATCCTTGCCCAAATGCATGGAGCAAGAGGCAGACACCAGCAAACCGTCGCGCCCTAACAAACGCATCCCGAGTTCATTAATGTGGCGATAAGCCGCCTC
>JAJQJO010000397.1 GCA_021323495.1 Cellvibrio sp.
GACGCTATCCAAGTGCCGTCGCTTATCGTGCGTGTATCCAACCATTTGTAAAAATTTAACCACCAGCCATAAGCACACTACCAATTTGTATCGCGAAGCACGCAAAATTCGCGGCGTCAATAAGGTGTCAGTCGCCTCCGGTTTGCGTTATGACCTGGCGGTACTTGATCCGGAATACGTAAAAGAACTGGTAACCCATCATGTGGGCGGTTATCTGAAAATTGCACCGGAACATACCGAAGAAGGTGTGCTCTCGCAAATGATGAAACCAAAAATGAGCAGCTACTACGAATTCAAACGCATGTTTGATAAATTTTCGAAGGAAGCGGGCAAAGAGCAATTTTTGATTCCCTACTTTATCGCGGCTCACCCGGGCACACGCGATGAAGACATGCTCAATCTTGCGCTTTGGTTAAAGAAAAATAATTTTGAAGTGGATCAGGTGCAAACGTTTTATCCATCGCCCATGTCATTGGCCACTGCCATGTATGTGAGTGAACGCAATCCGCTGAAAAAATTAACCTACAAGAGCAGCAAAATTAATATTCCCCGCGGCATTGAACAGCGCCGCCTGCAAAAAGCCTTGCTCCGTTATCACGATCCAGCCAACTGGCCGATTATCCGTGAAGCCCTGCGCAGCATGCGCAAGCCACATTTGATTGGTAGTAGCGCTTCAGCATTGGTGCCGGACGAACAGACAGGTACCCGTACCGGTGCGCGCGGTCATAACCCCAACGCTCGCGCCCAAGGTAAAACGGCAAAACCTGGCGCTGGCAAAGCGGCAGCCAAAGCCTTTGGCGATAAGTTTGAAAGCGCTAAAAAATTCAATGCACAAACTTCGCCCACCAAGGGAACTGGCGCACCAGCGAAAAAAGAATTTAGCGGAGCTAAGACGGGTAAGCCTCATCAGGGGAGCAGTCGCCCCGCAGGACAAAGCTCGCGCCATAAACCGGGCGGCCCGAAGAAATAATTATCCATGTGCATTGCGCAAAAGGATTTGTGCAAATTAGCCGGTTACTGTTCAGCAATCTCCGCTAAAATAGCCGCTAGCGCATCCTTCCTTTTGCCAATACAAATCTGATTTATTTATAAAAATGCAAATCCCCGGTTACACACTGATCAAAAAAATTAACAGTGGCGGTATGGCGACTGTCTACCTGGCAACCCAACACAGTGTTGGGCGCACAGTCGCACTCAAAATCATGAAACCCTCATTGGATAAAGATCCGGAATTTCATCAGCGCTTTCAACGCGAGGCCACGATTGTTGGCCAACTTTCCCATCCGAATATTATTCCAATTTATGACATAGGCCGACACGAAGGATTTAATTATATTTCCATGGAGTTTTTATCCAAAGGCTCCCTGGAGGAAAAGATCCTCCAGGGCATTGCTACCGGACATGCGTTGGAAATCGCCTTGGGAATTGCTGCAGCATTGGAACATGCCCATAGCAAGGGTTATGTACATCGCGATATAAAACCGGAAAATATTTTATTCCGTGAAGATGGCTCCCCCGTACTCACTGATTTTGGTATCGCGCGCACCATTAAATCAAAAGCCAATATGACCCAGGTTGGCGCCGTGATTGGCACCCCCTATTACATGAGCCCCGAACAAGCCAAGGGTGAAAATAGCGATGGCCGCTCGGATTTATATAGCCTGGGTGTAATGCTCTATGAAATGCTCACTGGCAAGCGGCCCTTTCAGGCTGATAGTTCGTTGGCGCTTGGGATAAAACACATTCATGAACAAGCTCCCAAACTGCCACTCAATTTATTTGCGTTGCAACCTATCCTGGATAAATTGCTTGCCAAGAAAGCGGAGCAACGTTTTCAAACAGCGCGCGAATTAATTGCAGAGCTTGAACCCATTGCCAATAACAAGACTCTGCTGGTCAGTAGTAACGGCTCAAAATCGTTGTTGTTATTGAAAGCCCTGGGAGCCCTGTTAGTACAGGATCTACAATATTTTGCGCGAAAATTTTTGGGTTTATTGCAAACAATCCAGCAAAAAATATCTGGATCCCCGGCTGCGCCGGCCATCATAGCCAGCGCGCATATGGATCAAACATTAATAGCGGCACCTGTCGCCAGACATCATCCAACAAGCGATATTTTTAGCGATACCCGTAACAAACTGCACTGGGTTTATGGCTCATTGGGACTGATAGTACTACTGTCATTGGGAGCCGTTTTATTTGATGGACAACCCAGTGCTGGCACGCGCGAACAATGGGCGCAATTATCAGCAAATGAAAATGACACAAGTGAAATCACATCAAGCGCACGCGATCACTTGCTACCACTGACAATAAATCCGATACCTGCCGAAGCACGCGTCCGGATACTGAATATCAAAGAAAAATATTCTACTGGAATGCCGCTCGCACCTGCTGCTTATCATGTCGAAATAAGCCATCCAGGCTATACCACCAAAACTAAATGGATAAGGTTAAATGAGCGCAACCAAACCTGGGATATTGCGCTACAAAAATCCGCTCAGGCTGCTAATCCAAACCAATTGCCAATACCGGAAATGGTAGAGGTATATAACGGCCAATTTTTAATGGGGGATGCAAATGGCAACAGTGTTAACACAGTTACCCTGGAAAATGATTTTTTAATCAGCCGCTACGAAATTACGTTTAATGAATACGACTTTTTTGCACTCGCTACCAATCGCGCTTTGCCCGAAGATATGGGCTGGGGGCGTGGTGAGCGGCCAGTGATCAATATTAGTTGGGACGATGCTATCGCCTATGCTAATTGGCTTAGTAAAACCACTGGCAAACATTACCGTTTGCCAACCGCAGCAGAGTGGGAATACGCGGCACGGGGTAATACCACGAGCAGTTATTGGTGGGGTAACAATGAAGATGACGCACAAGAGCGGGCTAATTGCCGCTACGGCTGCAAATCTCTATGGGGAACTTTTTTTAATAACAAGACACAACCCGTTGGAAGTTTTCCGCCCAATGATTTTGGTATTCACGACACGGCAGGCAACGTCGCCGAATGGCTGAATGATTGCGCTGATAAAACTCCCGCATCAGCTTGCCTGAAACGCGCCGTGCGCGGCGGCTCGTTTACAAGCAAAGTAGAATCCGTTGCCGTCTACTCGCAAATAGCAATTACCGCGAGCAAATCACGTAAATCTGTCGGCTTTCGTTTAGTGCAGGAAATTCCATTACAGCAACAACTGGACAACGAATCCACCAACGAAAACCGGCCACGCAGGCGCAGCATTTTTCGCGAAATTTCCGATAGTATTTTCAAGCGGGACAATTAACAAAATAATTGCTATTTCGCACACTCATCTGCTACTTTCAAAAAGCCAGCACAATGCTGGCTTTTCTATTTATTAATAAGGAGTTTTACATGGCTTTTGCCAGTACTACTACCTACGCTAAAACATTTAAGTATGACTTGCTTAATGTTCATTCCGCTAATGGCTTTGTTCATTACCCCGACCTGGATTTCAACGCGGTTAAATCGGCGATCTTGACTGTTAACAAAGATCCGCATTCACCTGAAGTACAAATCAGTTCGGTGGAGGTCACCTTTCCTAATACAGCAAAACTTCTGGCGACAGGCTTTAAACAAACCGAATTTGGTACTTGGCGCGCAGTGGTTAATGATGTCTGGATTTATCGTCAGGTGATCGTTGATATAAGGGATATAGATTTTAACCATGCCCTGCCGAATCCCGTCTCGATCGAGGTTTCGGTGTCCGAAAAGTCTGATTTTATTCGACCGGAAGCAGACTCAGGGAGACATCCGCTGTTTCATGTAGACGGCATACTGCGCGATATCACGGCGAGCAAAGTAGTAGATACAGCGTCAGCAATTATTGAAGGTAAACGTGTTAATTTGTCGCTCAAGGAAAATTTGAGTTTCGCCTCGCCTGATGCACAGGTTAATGGTCCGCGTGAAGGTTTTGTAGTAGATGCATTATGGATGGGCAAAGGCCAAAAAACACTTTATATCCCCGCACCGGTACCCAACAGCGAATTTGATCGCTATAGCGCTATAGCGCTGGTATTGGAAGAACTGGATGGACCTGAAGGTAAAGAA